>JAUWQU010000272.1 GCA_030610965.1 Phycisphaerae bacterium | reverse complement strand
TGACGTTCATTATCCGGACCTTACCCTAACCCACCGCTCCAGGAGCCATCCCTGTGGCACTCGTAAAGACCAGCGGAATCATCGGCGACATCAGCGGCCGACTGAATGACCAGGTGTACCTCCGAACCCAAGGCGGCCTGGCCGTTCGCGGCATCGGAACCTGGACCCAGCCCGACACGCATCCGCAGCTTGCCGCACGTGCCGCCATGGCCGCCATTACTTCCGCCTGGTCTGCCACCCTCAATGCCCTTCAACGCGCCGGCTGGTGGACGTACGCCCGGACCCATCCAGGCCGCAATCATTGGGGAGAACGCTCGAACTCGAACGGCTACGCCGCCTTCGTTCGGCACAACTTCCGGGCCTACGTCGATTCGGAGGTCCTCCAATTTCCCGACTGCCCGGGCAAGCCCCCGATTCACCGACCGCAACTCGCAATCACCATCCAAGCCAATGGCGCCCTTGTGCTCACAGGCACGCTCAGTCCAAACATCGTCGGCACCTACGTACCCGGACCAACCTACAACGATCATCCATCATGGCACTGCGACACCGCCGCCGGCGAATGGTTCTTGTTCTGGCACTCAGACCGCTGGTATCTCTGCGACGCCCTCGCCTACCCGACAAGCCCCATGTGGTACGCCTGGACTGTCCCGACCGCCGCCTGGCAACCGTACGGCGGCGCAACCGGCACCGGCAGCGCCACGTGGAGCTACGCCGCCAGCCTGGCCAGGATCACCACGCCACC
This sequence comes from Phycisphaerae bacterium, assembly GCA_030610965.1. GTDB lineage: Bacteria > Planctomycetota > Phycisphaerae > SM23-33 > SM23-33 > JAUWQU01. Next base: position 5,241 of record JAUWQU010000272.1, on the reverse strand, counting down.
TACCAACTATCCCGATCCCGGCGCCCTGCTGACGATCTACCTCTACTCCGGCAAGCCCATCACTGCCGGCCGGAACTTCTACAACGGCCCCTGGAGACACGTCGCGACTCTCGATCCCCCGACGCCGCATGACGTCGACGAGACCTGGCTCAACTGGACGTGGCCGGTTCACGCGACCCCGCCGCCGTACTCGTGGCCCGGCGACGGGTCCGGCCACGTCCGAGCCTACGCAGTCGCCCAGGACGCCGGCTCCGGAGCGATCAGCCAGGCCAACATCCTGCACCCCACAATGGAGAACCTGTCCCCATGGTGACCCTGTTTGCCGGCAACCACGAACAAAACCCCAACCCTTACCAGGTAACGATCGTGCACGTCCTGCCGGCAGGCCGCGAAAGCGGCTGCTGTTTCTGTTTTCTTCAGTGCAAGCCCTAGAAAGAGTTCGTAACCGACCGATGGCACGCGGACCTATAACGCGACGAGATACCTTCCCAGGCCCACCAACGGCCGAGCCCGCGCCGAATCCATCCCTGGCCGTCCCTCTCATCGACTTGCCCCCACAGACCGCCCTCCAGGATGCGATCCACGAAAGACACCAAAACGCCCGCGACCGCATCCTGCAGGTCTTCGCCGCATCGGAAATCGAAGCGCTCCAGAAGCAGGCTTTCCGCATGGCCGGTTGCGGGTCATACGTCGACTTCGAGATCGACTCTGACAACCAGACCGTACGCCGTCTGACCCATGCCTGTAAGAGTCGCTTCTGCCCCTTCTGCCAACGCCGCCGAAGCCAACGCCTGGCCACCAAGATCGAGCGGCTAATTCGCCTCATGAAACACCCCCGAACGATCGTCCTAACCGTCAAGTCGATGGACCTCGACCTCAAGGCCCAATACCGGCAACTTGCCAAGTGGTTCCGCAAGTTGAGGATCCATCCCGACGTGCGGCCGCACATCATCAACGGTGTCTACACCCGCGAGGCGACGGTCAACACGCGGACCGGATTATTCCACCCGCACCTGCACATCATCTATGACGGAGACTACCTCGCCCAAAAACGCTTGAGGTACATATGGCACAGTATTACCAAGGGTAGCGACATTGTCTGGATCCAGGACGTACACGACCCGATCAAGATGGCCAGGGAACTGGCCACCTACGTTATCAAGCCCGCCGACAGCGATTCGTGGCTCGATTCCACCCTTCAGCAGTTCGCCGCCGCCGTCCATGGGATGCAGATGCTTCACACGTTCGGCAAGAAGTTCCCGCCCGAACCCGTAGCGGAAAAGCCGGACGAGCTCAAGCGCCAGAAGCTACCGACTTTCAGCTTGACGCAGCTCGCCTGGCAAGCCTCTCGCGACGTGGCCCCCGCCGCCGCCATGCTAGTTGCGATCGCCGCCCGCTGGCCGGACCTCGGACGGTACATCTATCACCAGTTTCCGCAGCTTCACCCGGACCCCGAAACCCCACGGGGCCCGACGTCAGAAACCCACCGCCACGTCAACGGCCGTGGCCCACCTCGAGGACCGCCGGCGGCGGTACCAGACCGGCAGAAACTCGAGGTTGAGATACTTCGCCAGGCGAAAGCCCTAACGGCCGCGAAAGTCGCCAAAGAGCTTCAGAAGTGCGCACCCAAACAGGCCCCCAAAACCGGCAGGCTCTTCCCTGTCTACCGCGAGGCTTCCTGATGCCGCTCGTTCTTCTCGCCTCGACTCAGTATCCCCCATGGTCGCCGTCGAAGCTCGGCGGCTTCGTAGGTCAACTTCACGAGGATGGTACGACGGCCACGATTCGCCAGGTGCCGAAACGCGGCCCGCCGAGCGATCACTACCGCCGCTTCACCTACGCCATTCGCCTGACAGCCGACGCCTGGAACTTCGCCCTGGACGCCAGCCACAAGGCCGGATGGAAAGCCCTGGCCGCAGACCAAACCGCCCGACGCCCGTTGACCAACCCATGCCCCGCCAACGGATGGGACCTCTTCTCGAATTACTACTTCAGTCACCTCTGGTTCACGACCTGGCCCAAGTTGCCCGGGATCCCGCCGCACCAGGGCTACCCATACGATCTACTTCTGGTCTCCGCCGTGGCCTCGACCCAGATCATCAAGATATCGTACGAGCTTGCCACGTACGTCAACATATACGGCGAGTGCATCGTCGCCGCCTTCCACATCAACCCGAAGTTCAATGACAAACCGGGCATGTTCAGACAGACCCACCTGACCGGCTACCACGTCCCGCCCAGCAGTACTACCCTCACCTGGAACTTCACGTTCCCGCCCAAATGGCCGTTCGCTGCTGGCGAGACCGTACAGCTTCTGGTACGCTCCTACGTCGCCAGACGCGGCGTGCGCAACTATCTCCGAGAGGTCGTAGCGACCTGAAAGGCCCCACCATGAAAACGCTCATCCTCGAACTGCTGAGAGCACTCGTGTACGTCGCCGGCGGCGCTGTTGACATGCTCGCCCCTGGCATCCTCGACAAGGGCACGTCGCTCAAGCACCGCTTGACGGCCGCGGGCCTGGCCATCCTGCTCGTGCTCATGTTGCTCATCTTCGCCCAGGGCTGCATGGCCACAACCGACCTCGACGGCAAGGTCTACACGTGGCGCCTCGACATCCTGACCCCGATCGGCCAGACCGTCAGCTCCTACCACGTCAACCCGCCGGCGCCGCCGGCAACCCAACCCGCGAGGTAATGTCATGATGCATTCCCAGGCCTGCCAGTTCGCCGGCAGCCGTGCGGCCGCCCACGGCCAGCCCATCACGTCCTGCCCCTACCACAAAGCAGCCAGCATCGCCTATTGGAAGCTCGGCCATCGGCTCTGGTTCAAGCATCATCCCCCGCTCTTGGCCATCCCAGAGCCCTCAGAAGACAAACCGATTCAAATGGTGTCCGAGCAATAAACGAGGAAACGCCGGATTTCAGCCAACACGCCCCGCCACGTCGCCGACAGACCTCCTGTGCCGGCGTCTGCTGGACGATCTCTCCCCCTTCCGACCCCCACCACCCTGGATTGCTCCAATCCTCCAGCCCCAAGCCAGGCCCCTTCTCGACGGTTTCCCCTTGACACCCCCACAACCGACCGCTAGACTCCAAGCCATCGCCTGGAACACAGGGCAATCGTGGAGACGAACCCGAGAATCAGGCGCTGCCGGACGATGCAAGGGTAAGCGTGTCCTCACCCGGAAGGTCACGGCCGAGGCTGGCCGTGGCCTTCGCCCTACTCTGCATCGAACGGCCCCCTCGAAAACCTCCGGGGGTTACGGGGGCTGGCCCCCGATTCTCTACGTTTCACGATCTTTTGGTTCTTGGCTCGCCTTCGGCGCAGCGACCCCACCCCGTCGGAACCGATGGGACCGACTCCCACCCCAAAACCCCATCGGCACGCGGCCCGCCGCCGAACAGCACGGCGTCATGCCGCGTGCAGCACGCCCTCGCCATCGACCGCGTGATCCCGCGAACAAAACACGGGGCCTCAACTGGCCCCGCTCGCGTTGCTCGAAACCGGAAAGCCTGGCGGAGTCCCCCCAGGCTTAGACCTTGCTGCGGAAACGGCCGCTTCCCTGCGGCCGCACGGCTCCGGCTCGCCTCCGTGCTCGCAAGCCCTCCGCCGCCGCATCTCGCCAAAGACGCCGTGGCTTGAGGCGGCCGCTGGCCGCGTCGCTTCGCTCCCTGCCGGAAAAGCCCCTGGGGAGACCCCGACACGCCAACGGCCTGGCCTGGCCGCATTGCTCGCAGCCGGCGATACAGCCGCCGGCTACTCCGCACGCGGTCCGGCGGCCAGGCCTAACGGCCCCTCGCGGTCAAGGCACACCCCCGGCATCGGGCGGGGGGCTGCACCCCGCCCGCACAAACGGCAAGCAGAAACCAAAGCCGCAAAGCCACACGGCTTTTCATCACGACTTCGACCAACAAACAAAACAGCTTTCAGAAAAAAACAAACTCTCATCACTTCCAATGCAGCCGTTCAGCCAGACACAACCCCGCCCTATGCACCATCCTCGGCACAAGCCACCGCCACTTCGCCTGCCGTTCACCTACACTTCGGCACCACGTATCCACCAGGTTTGCATAAGCCATGCCTCAAACATTTTTCCGACAAAGCCATCAAACGGCTTTTTTGCTCTGAACGACTGCGCCGAAGACCAGCGCGCTGCCGCTGACACCCCTCCATAAGTCTATTTTTTCTTTATTCTTCTTGACACGCCTTGGCACAACATGTTGGGGTTGACTCGACCTCAACCCCTAGGAGTCGTCATTATGGCTAACGTGAAGTACGGCGGACTCGTCTCAGACGTTCGCGGCAGCATCGCCGGCTGCTGCTTCAGCCGCGGCTCAGGCGGTGCGATCGTCCGCAACGCCCCGAAGCCCGTAAACCCGCGCAGCCCCGCCCAGGGCCTTGTCCGCGCAGCTATGTCGTACTTGACCCAATACTGGTCGGCCACGCTTACGGCGGAAGAACGCGAGGCATGGAAAACCTACGCCTTCAACACAACCTGGACCAACAAAGTTGGCACCGCCGCCCAGATCTCCGGACTCGCCGCCTTCGTCCGGCTCAACACGCTCCTCGTCCAGGGCGGCTACGACGTCCAGGATCCGGCCCCCACGTCGTACGGCCACGCCGGAACGCCGACCTTTACGTTTGCCGCGGACGCCGCTGACTTCGGCATTGCCATTGCCGAGCCCACCGCGCCCTTCGACAAGGACGTCGACGACGCCCGCATGATCTTCCACATGCGCGGTGCCACGAACATCGGCCGCACCGCCCTCAGCGGCCAGCGTCGCTATCTCAATACCGTTGTCGGCGATGCCGTCACGGCCCCGACCTTCCCGACCGACTTCACCAGCCCGCTTGGTTTCTCGAACGGCCAGATGATCAGCGTCTCGGGAATCTACATCGACCCGGAAGGCCGCATCGGCAACGCGTACATCGCGCAGATCGAATCCGAGACCCCTTGATGCTGGTATCGGGCACGCTTAATCCCGATGCTAGCGGTCTCTTTGAGCGAGTAGGCGATTACGGCGGACAGCACGCATGGACCCGTCAGACGCCCGGCTGGTCGATCTGGTACTGCGAGCCTGTCGGCGGCTTCGTCATCAGTGCCGCCGTCGGCCAGCAGCCCACAGACCCCGATAATTGGTGGTTTCACGACTTCCCGCCTGGCGACCAACTCGGAGCCTACTCCCCAGTGTCCCCAGCCACCGGAACCGCCACCGTCAGCAGCCAGTGAAAGGACGCCCA
>JAUWQU010000396.1 GCA_030610965.1 Phycisphaerae bacterium | reverse complement strand
TGGGCGTCGAGTGCATGACAAGCACGTCGTCGGCTGAGAGAGTAGCGGGGTCGATGGGCTCGTTGAACGTGATGTCGACGTGGTCGATCGGGGCGACCAGCCCCGCCGGCCAGTGGCTGACGACATTCGGCCCGATGGCGTTGAGCAACAGCCGCGGCTCGAGCTGCTCGATACGGCACGTGCGGGAAATACCCTCCCCGACAAACAGCCCGTCGCCGCCCGGCCTGCCCAGCCCACCGAGCCTGCCCAGCCCGCCGAACAGCCTGGCCTCATGCTCCCTCATCCGACGAAAGACAAACCGGTACAACCCACGCAGACGCTTGACGGCGCGCGATGCTATGGACATGTCAATACCTCCCACTTCAGGTAAGACGGCGAACGCCAAGACTTCGCCGTTTTGGCCTCCGCTTCCGAAATCGCCTCTCGCAAGGAATCCACCCGGGGACGCCCCTTTGCAGCAGAGCGAGTCGACGTCAGTTATTCTAAGCGCAACATGCCCGCGCGCCAAGCAAGAACCCGGACTCCAGTGGAAGTCTTCTGGCGACGAACCGTTGCACTTCGGATGTGAATTGGCGGTCCTTTCCGCAAGACGGATAAAGGTTAGGCAAGCGGCGCCGGGCGGTGGTATACTTCGCATGCTGTGCTTCTGGGTGACAGCGCAGCGCCCTTGTCGATGGCGCGACAGGGGCTAGTGCGGGTTCGGCAGGCTCTCGGGAGTGCGAACATGAGACTTGGCAGACGGGGCAACGGATACCATCGATTCGGCGTTGTCCTTGCGGCGGCAGTAGTTTCGCTGGCGCCGGCCGCGATGGGGCAGAGCAACGAGGCGTTCACCGACCAGAAGGTCGCCAAGGCCATCGAGGCCGGCGCGAAGTACCTGCTGTCGACCCAGCGCGCCGACGGCAGTTGGGCGTCCATCAACACCAACCACGACCACATGTTCACGGTCGGCCCCACGGCCATCTGCGCCTACGCCCTGATGGAAGCCGGCGTGCATCCTTCGGACCCCAAGATCACCAAGGCCCTGGAATACATCGCCAAGACGGAATCGGAAATGACCTACTGCCTGGCGTTCCGGGCGCTGGCGTTCTCCACCGCGATGAGGAAGGACCCCAAGCAGACGAAGTACAAGCAGTTTCTGCGGAAAGACGCCCGCATGCTGCTCCTGAGCATTGACGACGACGGCGGATACTCCTACTGGGCGCGCGGGCAGCAGAAAACAGGGCAGGCGACGTTCAACACTGCCACGGGCGGGCCGGACCACTCGAACTCCCAGTACGGCCTGCTGGGCATCTGGGCCGCGGCGCTTCGCGGCGAGGAGATACCCAGGAAGTACTGGGACATCACGCTGAAATTCTGGCTCGCCCGACAGCTCGCCGACGGCGGATGGGGCTACAGCAAGGTCCTGCGGAAGGACTCGGACATCTCCATGACCCTGGCCGGCCTGGCCAGCATATATGTCTGCGTGGACAATCTCCGGAACAATGCGAGCCTCAGTTGTAAAGGCAACCAGGAGTTCCCGGCCGTGGCTAAGGGAATGGACTATCTCTCGAAGCACTTCGGCGAGATCCGCAGCCGGCCCTGGTTCTACTACACCCTCTACGGCATGGAGCGCGTGGCCCTTGCCACCGGCTACAAGTACTTCGGCACGCACGACTGGTACAAGGAAGGGCGCAAGGAACTGCTTGCCCGCCAACAGCCGGACGGCTCGTGGACGTACGGCGCCGGCACCCTGGGCGGCGGGCCCAACACGTCGACTTCCTACGCGCTGCTGTTTCTGCTTCGCGGCTCCAGGCCGGTGCTGTTCAACAGACTGGAATACGACGGCGACTGGAACAACCGCCCCCGCAGCCTCGCCAACCTGACCCGTTGGTTCTCAAACGAGTTCGAGCACGACATGCACTGGCAGATCGTCAGCTTCAAGGCAGACGTCGAGGAGTGGCACGACGCGCCTCTGCTGGTCATCACCGGCATGAAGGAACCGAAGTTCACCGACGAACAGATCGACAAGCTCCGCGACTTCGTCTACCAGGGAGGAACGATCTTCAGCCTGGCCGAATGCGGCGGGGCGCGATTCAAGAAGGGAATTCGCGAGGTCTACGAGAAGCTCTTCCCGGGCAAGGAACTCAAGGCCCTGCCGAAAGACCACCCGATCTACAAAACCCAGTACACGCTTTTCGGCCGGCCGCAACTGATGGAAATATCCAACGGCGCCCGCCCGCTGGTGATTCACACGGATGTTGACCTGGTCCGCACCTGGCAGGCCAACCAGTACCGCATGAACCCGACGTACTACAAGACAGCCGCCAACGTGGTGGCATACACGAACGACAAGGCGGCCCTGGCAGGGCAACTGCGAGGCCGCGGCACGTCCCTCTGGCCGGCGCCGGTCAAGAAGCCGCCGCGGATGACCGTGCAACTGGCCAAGCTCAAGCACGGGGCCAACTGCGACCCCGAGCCTCTGGCCTACGAACGCTTCTCGCGGCTGGTTGGCCAGGAATACGGCATAAAGGTCGAGGTCGTCGGGCCCATCGAGATATCAGAACTGGCGGGCACCAAGGCGAAACTGGCCACATTGACGGGAACCGGCACGCTCGAGCTGACCGACGCGCAGAAGGCCGCGCTAAAGGAATGGCTCGATGCCGGCGGAACACTGCTGGTCGACGCGGCCGGGGGAGACGCCGAGTTCGCCAAATCCGCCGAGGCGATCTTACTGGATATCTGCGGCCAGACCTCGCTCAAGACGCTGGCCTCGATGGCGGATCTGTACCGCGTCAAGGGCTTCGAGATCGACAAGGCCCGCTACCGTCACGAGTCGTCGGGCTCGCCGCGGCTTCGCGTACTGATGGCGAAAGATCGCATGGCCGTCTACTTCAGCCGGGACGACATCACCTGCGGCCTGCTCGGCGTGATGTGCCATACGATTAAAGGCTACGCGCCCGAGACGTCGGTAGCGCTTGTGCGGAACCTTGTGGTTCTTGCCTCGGGTGAGTCCGCCGAGTCCGTTGCTGGCGGCGGGAACGGCAAGGCGACACCGGGAGTTCCCGGCCAGGCCGACAGCGAGTTGTTCGAGGCCACGGCATGCGCGCAGAACGACAATGCCTCCCTTGCCGTCGACGGCGACCCGAAGACCAAGTGGGATACGGGCAGGCCGATGGAGCAAGGCGACTGGTTCCAGGTCGATCTCGGCAAGATTATCCAGATACGGTCGGTCGCCCTGGACAGTCGCGAATCACCGAAGGACTTCCCCAAGACGTTCTGGCTAGAGGTCTCGCTTGACGGCAACAGGTGGGCCAAGAGCCCGAAGGCCTTACGCGGCGCCCCGGCCAGCAAGATCACCTTCGGCCCTGGACAGCGGGCACGGTTCGTTCGCTTCAAGGTCGAAAGCATCGATGGCGACCAGCCATGGTCCATCCACGAAGTCCGTGTGGTCACCGGCGGCGACAAGCCCAAGCCGAAGGAAGGGGGCGATTAGAACTGACCGGGCAGCCGGCCTTGTCACGGCGAAGCCGAAGCTGCGAGGCCTGCTCGCTTCAGCAGGCAGCACTGCCGCAACCCGGGCCTGTCAAATATATCGCCCCGATGTCCTGGATTACTTCTGGGGCTTCTTCACCTTCTTGAGTATACCTTGGGCTTGCTGGCGGATACGGTCGTTGCGGGTTTCGGCGATCAACTTTCGGGCGGCGGCCGCGGCGGCGTCGGGGGCCGAAGCCACAATGCGGCCGGCAATGTTGACCATCGCAAGCTCGGCCTCGCCTTTGACGCCGGGTTCGGCAAGCAGGCCCTCGACGACCTTCAGCGCGCCCGGGTCGTCCAGGGCGCCCCGCCCGGCCAGGATGAGCTTCGTGTCCTCGGCCCGGTCCGCCTTGGCCAGAAGGCCCGTGTAGATTTCGAGCTTCCGCTTTGCGGGCCTCTCGGCCGATGCCAGCAGGCCGGCGGCGCCGCGAAGCGCCAGTACGCGGTGAACCTTGTCCTTGGCATTGTCCACCAGCGCCAGCAGCGCGTCGATTGCCTCGGCGTCGGTCCATGCGGCCAGGGCGCGAACGGCGGCATCATTGACGCCCGCCTCCTTGTCGCCCAATGCCGCCTTGACGGCCCCGAACGCCTTCGAGCCGCCTATCTTGCCCGCGGCTTGCAGCAGCACTATCCTCGCCCGGCCGGATTTCGCGGCCTTCAGCGCCGCCAGGACCGTGTCGGCCTGGGCGGACTTGCCGGCCACCTTGCGGCTGACGAGCACTACCGTACGCTCCGCCTCGGCGCGGGCGGCATCGCTGTTGGCTGAGACGAGAAGCTCGACAAGCGCCGGCAAATCGGCCGGCGTCGCGAGCCGGCCCAGCGCCTTGAGCCCGGCGACCTGAACGCCGGCGTCCTTGTCGCGGGCGGCCGCCATGAATATGGGCATTGCCCCGTCAGCCTTGCGGTCGGCCAGGACATCAATCAGGACCGCTCGCGGGGCGGGCTTGGCCGCCTTGGCCGCCCGCAAAAGCGCGGCCTCCACGCCGTCGCCGCGAAGCAGTCGCAGGCTGTCGGCGCCGGCCTGGGGCTCGGCGCCCTTGCCATCGGCGATGGCCTTGCAGAGCACATCCACACACGTCACGTCGCCCACCTTGCCAAGCGCCTTGATTGCGGCCAGGCGAACGTCGGCGGACTTACTGGAGCTGGCCGTGATGATGGCCTGCATTCCGGCCGGGTCGCCGCGGTCGGCCAGGGCGGCTATCAGCGGCGCCTGGCAATCGGCGCGGAGCTTGGCAACTTCCCCGGCCCCGCGTGCAGTCACGCCGTCGCCATTGAGCGATGGCCCCCGGGCAATCGCGGCGGCCCGCAGGACG
>JAUWQU010000476.1 GCA_030610965.1 Phycisphaerae bacterium | reverse complement strand
CGCGGATGGACCTTCAGGATGCTCCGTTTCTCAGGCTTGTCATTCTTGTGAAACCACCATATTACCATCACCCGCTTGCAGTGCTCTAGCCGCAGCAGGCCGGGGATGTACTTCTCGAATATCTCCAGTTGGACGGGCTTGCCCTTGCGGTTGCGGACCCTCCCGATGGGTTGCACGGTGTAGGTGACGTTCCGAAAGTCGGTCTCTTTGGCATTTGCGTCGGCCTTGGGAGCCGCGGCTTCGGCTCGCTCGCCGCCCAGGGCGCCCAGGACTCCGGCGGCGGCCAGGGCTGCGCTGCCGACAAGGAAATCGCGTCGCGAATCAGTCATGACAGGTTCCTTTCTGTTTGTGCTCGCCGCGGCCCGACGGCCCGGAGCAGCTATTTCGAATCTTCGGTTTTGGGCTGTTCTATTCGGTCTATTTCCGCGCGCAGGTGGTCGATGAGTTGCCCGAATTCCTGGCGGTTGGATTCTGAAAGGCCGGCCAGGGCCTGGTGGGCCAGGAGCATTCGCTCGCGGTTGAGATGGTCGTTCATGCAGGTGGCCAGCGGGCGCATCCGCGACGGCAGCGGCTGCATTGTCGAGGAGAAGTGATCGATAACCCGCTGCATGCCAAGCTCGTGGAATAGCCTTCGCACTTCCGGCAGCGGCCCCTGTATTCGCAGTGGAACCTTCTCGCGGTCGGCCCGTTCGCACAGCTCCTGAAGCGTGCCCAGGAAAGTGCTGTCGAGACGGTCGCAGAGCGACAAATCGAACGTCACGCCGCCGCCGTGTTGCTTTATCTCGCCCCAGGCCTCGTGCAGCGCGGCGCAGTGCATCCACGTGCCGCGCCCGGCAACGCTTATCATCGTGTCTTCGGGGCCCGTGCCGATCATCACCGCCGCGTCGCTCGGCAGGGCGGTATGCGGCGCGGCTTGGGCGGGCTCGCCGTTGTCGATGCTGGACGTGTTGAGCCCCGCGGTCAGCAGCACGGCCGTCAGGTCGTCCTCCTGCGGCAGATCGCCGCGCCGGATGGCGACCAGGTTGAGCATCTGGTGCAGTTGCTCCCACCCGTCGCCGGTGAGTCCAGCCAAGATGTCCGCTATGGCCTCGCTGGGCGGTTCGGCGCCGGACTCGGCCGCGTCATAGAGGCCGTCGGTGTACAGCAGTACGCGGTCGCCAGGCTCGAGGTGGAGCGTCTTTTGGGCGAACATGGCATCAGACGTTATGCCCAGCGCCGGGCCCGTGTGGTAGAGCATCTCTCGCGACCCGTCGGCCCGCAGCACGATCACCGGCGGATGGCCCGCCGAGGCGACGGTTATCTCCTTGGCGTCGAGGTCCAGCAGGCAGTACGCGGCCGTGATGAACAAGCCCGGCGCGCTGCACTCGTGGCGTATGTGCGTGTTGGCCCGCCCGAGCGCCACGGCCGGGGCTATGGGGCGCTGCGTTTCGGAGTCGACCATGCCGATGCGTTGCTTGAGCAAAACGGCCAGCATTGCCGCACTTACTCCGTGCCCGGCCGCGTCGGCGACGTAGAGTACAACGTAGCGATCGTCGAGGCAGACCACGTCGTAAAGGTCGCCGCCGACGTCGCTGCTGGGGCGGTATACCGCATCTACGGCGAAGTTCGGCAGCGGCGGCGGGGCAAAGGGCAGCAGGGCTCGCTGGATGAGTTCAGCCCGGTGGAGATCCTCGTTGATCGTTTCCTGCTGGCGGCTCAGCAGGCGGCAGGCCTGTTCGAGTTGGGCGACCTGCTCGCGGAGTTGGGTGTTGCGGGTTTCCAGGTCGGCCGTGAGCTGCATCCGTTCGGCCACCAATCGGCGCTGGCGGACGGCGTTGCGAACGCGGGCCAGCAGCGATTCCGGCGAGGAAAGCGGCTTGGTGATGAAATCGTAAACACCGATTTGCACGGCCTTGACGGCATCTGAGAAAGTCGCGCGTCCAGACAGGATCATCCACGTGACATCAAGCCCGACCTTGTTGCCCCATGTCATCAGCGACAGGCCATCCATGCGGGGCATGAGCAGGTCTACTATCGCCACGTCGACGTGTCCGGCGAGCAGCCGTTTCTGGGCTTCCACGCCGTCGGTGGCCTCCAGGACGTCGAATTCGCCGGTAGCTCGCAAGATTCTGATCAGCAGGCTGCGCACGGCCTGATCGTCGTCTACGACAAGTATACTTCCCTTGTTCGCGCCGGCGCTATTACTGTCAGCCGGTTCCAACATTCAGCCCTTTCTGTACGGGCAATGCGCCCAGACGTGCCCATTCCATGAATCATACGCTGATTGTAGCGAGATACTACGATAGCGCATCGCTTTTGGCGAGCCCGAAAAGTTCATATGGCATGACCCCGGGGACCCTTTCTTCTGCGGGCGACAAAGAAACGCGGCGGCTCGGATGTCCAGACCGCCGCGAGGAATGTTAGCCGCAATAAGTCGTGGCTGGGCTAGTCTTCCGGCGTTTCCTTGGCATCCATCCACGAGAACATCTGGCGGAGCTGACGCCCGACGACCTCGACGGGGTGGTTCTTGTCGGCTTCGTAGAGCTTCTTGAAATTCGCCTTGCCGGCCTCGCACTCTTCGAGCCACTGCTTTGCGAAACTGCCGTCCTGGATCGCCGCCAGGGCCTTCTTCATGTTCGCTTTGACTTCCGGGCCGATGATCTGCGGGCCGACGTGCAGGTCGCCCCACTCGGCTGTGTTGGAGATGCTGTAACGCATGTAGCTTATGCCGCCCTCGGACATCAGCTTGATTATCAGCAGAAGCTCGTGGAGAACCTCGAAGTACGCGATGCCCGGCTGATAGCCGGCCTCGGTTAGCGTCTCGAACCCGGCCTTGACCAGGCTGGTGAGCCCGCCGCAAAGGACGGTCTGCTCGCCGAACAGGTCGGTCTCGGTTTCCTCGGTGAAGGTCGTCTCGATGATCCCGGCCCGGCCGCCGCCGACGGCGATGCCCCAGGCCAGCGCAATGTCGTGGGCCGTGCCGGTAGCATCTTTCTCGATGGCGATCAGGCATGGAACGCCCGAGCCCTCGACGTAGCAGCTACGAACGGTATGCCCGGGACCCTTTGGGGCGATCATGACGACGTTGACGCCCTCGGGCGGCACGATGCAGCCGAAGCGAATGTTGAAGCCGTGGCAGAAGCCCAGCGTCGCGCCGGGCTTGAGGTTCGGCTTGATGTCCTTCTCATACACGCTCGCCTGGAACTCGTCCGGCAGGGTGATGATGATCAGGTCGCCGACCTTGGCGGCCTCGGCGGCGGTTACGGGCGTAAAGCCGGCCTCGACGGCCAGCTTGTGGTTCCGTGTGCCTTCCAGTTCGGAGACGACCACGTTGATGCCGCTGTCGCGCAGGTTCTGCGAGTGGGCGTGGCCCTGGCTGCCGAAACCGATCACCGCCGCGGTTTTGCCGGCCAGCGGCGCCAGCGAGCCGTCTTTGTCGTAATAGATCTTCAGTTCTTCCGCCATCGTATGCTCCTCGTTTGGTTATCTTCAGAACCTATCATATCTACCGGGGGCGGGCGTTTGCGTCAAGCACCCGCTTGACGTTTTTAGGCAGTTGCGGCCCAGGGGAGATGCCTCTAGGATAGCTGCGGACACTTCGGAAAGGGCGAGACGATGGCGGCTTGGATACACGTGGCGGTGGCGGGGCTGGCGTTTGCGGTCGTGGCGGCGGGGGCGTGGGGGCAGGTTGCGGACCCGGCGCGGGTGTGGCAGCTTTCACGAGTCTGGCCGGACCGGTCGACCTCGGCGCCTGACGAACGCCTCGGCCGGTGCCGCCATCTCAACATGCGCTTTTCGATGGGCGATTACCCGACTAAGGCCGCGTGGGAAGCCCGGGCCGGGCACCTTCGCGAGCACATCCGCGTGAGTTGCGGGCTGTTGCCCGAGCCGGCGCGCTGCCCGCTCAATGCGCAGGTATTCGGCAAGCTCGGGCGCGACGGCTATACCGTTGAGAAGGCGTATTTCGAGAGCCGGCCGGGATTCTACGTCACGGGCAACCTGTACCGGCCGGCGGAGGGCAAGGGCCCATTCCCGGCCGTGGCGTCGCCGCACGGGCACGGCAAGCTCGGCAGGCTCAACCACGAGCCGGGCCGCAGCAGCGTGCCGGCCCGGTGCGTGTCGCTGGCGCGGATGGGGTTCGTCGTCTTCGCGTGGGACATGCTCAGTTGGAACGATTCCCGCAAGCAGATTCCATCGCACAGCGGCATTTTCAACAAGCCCGCCGACGAGCTTTGGGGCCTCTCGGCCATGTGCCTCCAGACGTGGAACACCATCCGGGCGATCGACTTCCTCCAGTCGCTG
>JAUWQU010000800.1 GCA_030610965.1 Phycisphaerae bacterium | reverse complement strand
GCGGTCGTTGTCCGCGACGTTCGTTTTGTTTCTGGTCGCGACAACCGCTATCGCGTACGAACCGACGTCGCGTTATGCCGTCAAGGATATCGAAGGTTGGCAGGTCTACGTCCACCGCGATCTGCTGCTGGGCGGCAAGCAGCACGAGATTGGCAAGCCGGCCCTGAGGCAGTTGAAATACGGCCTGGCCAAGACGCGGCAGATGGTTGCCGACGGCCCTCTCAAGAAACTGCAGAAGGTCAAGATATGGCTCGAGGTCGACTCGACCAATGGAAAGCACGGGCGCACCTCAGGCTACCAGTACCACCCCGACCTCCCTTGGCTGGTGAAGATGGACTTCAATCCCGGCAAGGTCAAGTGCGTCGAGTTCGGCACTGCGGCGGGACTCGCCAAGCGGTCGGATTTCAAGACGGTCGAGGTTACCATGCACGAACTGGCCCACGCCTATCACAACCAGGTTTACGGCTTTGACGACCCCGACGTGCTCGCGGCCCACAAGCGCGCTCGCGAAGACGGGAAATATCCGCCCAACGACTGGGTCGTTCGGGCCAACCACAAGGAGTTCTTCGCCGGGTTGAGCACTCGCTACTTCGAGTCCGAAGAGAGGCGCAAGGAAATCGTCGACCGCGACCCGGTGTTCGCCAAGAAGCTGGCGGAGTTCTGGGGCAAGCCCAAGGCACTGTTCGATACGCCTCTCGGCGATTCGAATGTGAGCGATCACCCCGACGCGGTGCGCGGCAATACGGTAATGTGGTACAAGCAGCCGGCCGAGTCATGGCCCGCGTCGCTTCCCCTTGGCAACGGCCGGCTCGGCGCGCTGGTCTGGGGCAAAGTGAGTGACGAGGTGATCCACCTCAACGAAGACACCTTTTGGGCCGGTGGCCCATATACGCACTGCAACGAAGATGGCGCCAAACACATCGAGGAGATTCGCCGGCTGGTCTTCGCCAAGAAGTACAGGCAGGCCCACGAACTGTTCGACAAGACGATGTTGGGCAAGCCGGTCGAGCAACTGAAGTATCTGCCGCTGTGCGACCTGCAACTGAGTTTCCCGTTTCAGGGGCATATCGACGACTACCGCCGCGAACTCGACCTGGACACGGGAATCGCCAAGGTCCAGTACAAGGCCAATGGCGTGAAGTACACGCGAGAAGTCTTCGTCAGCGCCGCAGACCAGGTGATCGTCGTCCACCTGACCGCGGACAAGCCAGGCGCGATCGACGGCGTGGGCATCTGGCTGCAAGGCCGAACAAATTCGCGGGAGAATTCGGGCGAGACGTTCGTTGTCGAGAATGCCAAGGATGGCATGGTTCTGAAGGGGCGTAACTGCGACGACCGCGGCGTCCCCGGCCAGGTGACATACGAGGTGCGGATGAAGGTGATCCGCAAGGGCGGCTCGATGGGCGGTGAGGGCTGGGGGGCCAATCCCCGCCTGCGCGTCCGCAGCGCCGATTCCGTCACGATGGTGATCTCGGCGGCCACCAGTTTCGTCAATTACAAGGATGTCAGCGGCGATCCCGCTATCAAGGCCGAGAAGCATCTGGCGGCTGCCGCGCAGAAGACCTACGAGCAGCTCCGAACCGACAGCATCGCCGAGCACCAGCGGCTGTTCCGTCGCGTGGAAGTGTCCATGACGCCGACCAACGATGCGGCCAGGCCAACGGACGTGCGATTGAAGAATTTCGACGTCGCCGATGACCCGCAACTGGCGGCATTGGTTTACCAGTTCGGCCGGTATCTGCTGATGTGCAGTTCGCGCCCCGGCACGCAGCCGGCCAATCTGCAGGGCATCTGGAACCCGCGGATGACTCCCTCCTGGGAATCCAAGTACACCACTAACATCAACGTCGAGATGAACTACTGGCCTGCCGAGGTCGGCAATCTGGCCGAGTGCGTCGGGCCGCTCGAAGACCTGATCCGCGACATAGCCGAAGGCCCCGGCGCCCTGGTCGCCCGCAAGCAATACAATGCCGACGGCTGGGTTCTTCACCAGAATACCGACATCTGGCGCGCCAGCGCCCCGATGGATGGCGCATCCTGGGGCACCTGGACGCTTGGCGGCGCGTGGATCTGCACGCATTTCTGGGAACACTACCTGTTCAATCCCGACCAGGAGTATCTGCGCCGCGTCTACCCGATACTGAAGGGCTGCTGCCAGTTCTTCCTCGACACGTTGGTCGAACACCCCGAGCACAAGTGGCTGGTGACCTGCCCGTCCAGTTCGCCGGAAAACGGCCCAAGAGGCAGGGAGGACAAATCACCCAAGGGTGAAGACGGCCGGGTTCGTGGCACCACCATCGCCGCCGGGCCGACGATGGACATGCAGATCCTGCGGTATGTGTTCGACAGCACCGCCAAGGCGGCCGAGATCCTTGATATCGACCCTGAATTCCGCAAGCAACTTCGCAAGGCCCGCGGGCGACTGGCTCCCAACCAAGTCGGTCAGCATGGCCAGTTGCAGGAGTGGATCGGCGATTGGGACAGCCCCACGGACCGCCACCGTCACTTCTCTCACCTGTGGGGCATGTACCCCGGCAACGAGATATCAATGCGTCGCACGCCCG
>JAUWQU010000726.1 GCA_030610965.1 Phycisphaerae bacterium | reverse complement strand
CCGGCGCCGAGGAAGTCTGGGCCGAACTGGGCAAGGCGATGCGGCCTGTCGCCACGACCGCGCCGCAATGCCCTTACGCGCCGGGGTGGATCGGCTACGTCGGCTACGAGGTCGGGCGGCTCGTCGAACGCCTTCCCGGCCGATCCGCCAGCGACACGGACCTGCCCGATCTGCGACTGGCGTTCTACGATGCCATCCTTCTTTGTGACACTGTCGACAAGAGCGCGTGGCTGGTCGAGTTGAAGTTCCGCCAAACTCCCCCGCCCGGCGCGGGGGCCGGGGCGAAACAGCTTCTCGCGCTGCTGGCCCGGGCCGGCGAGCCGCTTCGACGGGCTCAGGGCGAGCCGCCGCCCGCCCAGGTTCCACCGGACGCCGCATCGGCGGCTGCGACGGGGCCCGCCGTCGGGGCGGCCTCGAACTTCACGCCCGACCAGTACCGCCAGGCCGTCGCCCGCTGCGTGGAATACATCGCCGCGGGCGACATATTCCAGGCGAACCTCTCGCAGCGATTCGAGATCCCCGACCCGCCGGACCCGAGGACGACCTACCGCATGCTACGCGCGCGCAACCCCGCGAACTACGCCGCGTACATCGAGTTCAACCAGGACGGCCGGCTCTGCGCCGTGCTCAGCAGTTCGCCGGAGTTGTTCCTTCGCGTCCGCGGCCGGCGGGTGACAACCCGTCCTATCAAGGGCACCCGCGGCCGAAGCGGCGACGAAGCGGCCGACGCGGAAGCCTGCGCCGACCTCCTTGCCAGCGGCAAGGACAACGCCGAGCTTGCGATGATCGTAGACCTGCTCCGCAACGATCTCGGCCGGGTCTGCCGGTACGGCTCCATCCGCGTGACCGAGCCTCGCACACTGGAGGCGCACCCGACGGTGTTCCACCTCGTCGCAACGGTCGAGGGCGTGCTGCGCGATGAGATCGACCCGGCCCAGCTCCTGCGGGCGACGTTCCCGGGCGGCTCGATAACCGGCGCGCCGAAGATCCGCGCAATGGAGATCATCGACGAGCTGGAGGGCCTCGCCCGCGGCGTTTACACCGGCTGCCTGGGCATAGTCTGCGCCGACGGCGCCTGCGAGTGGAACATCGCCATCCGCACGATGGTCTACGACGGCGGGCGGGCGCTGGTCCAGGCCGGCGGAGGCATCGTGGCCGACTCCAGGCCCGACGACGAATACCACGAGACCCTCCACAAAGCCCGAGCACTAATCGAGGCGATCGCACTGGCCCAGGACGCCTCTTAGACCGCCGCCGGATCAACGCCAGCCCACCCAGGGCCAACATCGACAGCGTGGCGGGCAGGGATCGATGGGGTGGCAATGTACAGGTGAGCGACATTTGTTCATGGCGGATCATAACACATTCTACAAGCATCAATTGACAGCGGCTGAGGCTTCAGACTTCAGGCTACAGACTTCAGGCGCAGCAAAAACGGCGGGAGCTTCGCAACTGCCGGCCGCTGTTTCTTCTCCTGAAGCCTGTAGCCTGAAGCCTGAAGCCTGAAGCCTCTGTCTCGCGGGGCATTGTGTGCATCGGACCCGCAAAACGCATGCCGCCAGGAAGGAAGGTCGGTCACATGTACAGTCTTTTTCTTAGTTTTTCTTGTTTTTTCTTAATAACCGGTTATCCTTCCGCCTTGGTACGGGCTAGTAGTTTAAGTCCTTAATGAACCAACCCGCCGACTGGCCCGAAGTAATAAAGGCCACGCATGGTGTGGCCGGCTCTTGACATCTGGGTATTTTCTGGTAGAATGGTTTATGAGGACGAAGACGAGGAAAAACATGCGGGCATCAGGGCACATCCTGCTGACGATCAGAATCTGCCGTGAAGATGATGGCTATTCAGCAGTCTGTGAAGAATTGGGCGTTTCCACTTGTGGCGACAGTCTGGACGGCCTAATGGTCGAGTTGCGGGACATGGTTACCCAACACCTTAACTCCCTGGAACGCAATGGCGTTAGGGCATCATTCTTTCAAAAACACGGCATTCGGGTCATCAAGCGAACACCTAGCGCATCTCCGAGGTCCGTACAACTGCCCGTTCGTCCTGGCGAAATGGTCACCAGAATGATGGAAACCTTGCCCGCCTAGTGTGAGGACTATTATGTCCGGTGGCTTGCCCGCTCTAAGTGGACCTGATCTCGCCAAACTCCTTGAAAAAGACGGGTGGGAGTTTGACGGCAGGAGCACGCATGGGCTGACTTATAAGAAATTTGTCGATGGCGAGGGGCGCATTACAACAATTCCTGCAAAATCACGTCCCCTGACCAAGAGAGTTTTGGGGCAAATTCTGGGTCCAAAACAAACGGGGTTAGGACGGGCTGGGCTCGCTAAATTGCTTTAGGTTGTGCCGGGGACGCCTCGCTCAAATTAGGACACTACCGGCCGCCGAAGCCGACCCGTCGCTGCCCCTATCGCCGCCGGTGGGCTGGTGCCATGCTTCCGTCTTCGGAAGCATGTCCCCCTCCGTTCGTGGTGCCCCACCGTTCTTGGTGCCCCACCATTCCTGGTGCCTAGTGCCATGCTTCCGGCTTTGCGGAAGCATGTCCCCCTCCCGTTCGTGATCCCCCTCCCGTTCGTGATCCCCCACCGTTCGTGCCCTACGGACCAAGGAAACACCCCGGACATGCTTCCGAAGACGCCAAGCATGGCACCACAAACGAAGGGGCCGGGAAACATGCCACCGGCCCTGCCGTACGGCTCAGAAGGCTGGATTCAGACTCTCGGGCGGAAATTGAAACTGGACCTGACGATCCGCCACCGCGCCCGACCCAGGAAACAAACAAACGACGAAATAGACCCTAAACAACTAGCAGCACAGAAGATAAAATAGTTCTGACCCGTTTTCCGTTCTAT
>JAUWQU010000255.1 GCA_030610965.1 Phycisphaerae bacterium | reverse complement strand
AATGCCTCAGTTACGGGGGGGTTCGTAGTGTCGCCGTAAGGCGATTCTTCAAGAAGCCCCTGACGGGGCCACTACAAGCCCGCCTGCTCAATATTCGCGGTCCTCTCTCCCCCCGTAACTGAGGCATTACCCGAAAAGAAGGGAGTAGTAGTTAGGGAGCAGTAGGTTGGTGCATACGCACGACATCAGAAGCCCAAGGATAGCAATCCCTGGGACAGGTCGCGATGGGCATCCTCGGCGGTGGTGTCCGGTCCGACGTTCACGGTAATCACTTCCGCGCCGCGTCGTCGGTAGTGGGCCAGCAGCGGTTCGGTGCGGGCGGCGTAGAGTTCGAGCTTTCGTCCGACGCTGGCCGGGTTGTCATCGACTCGTTCGGCCCGGTCGCCGCCGGTGTTGGCGGCCAGCCGCTGGCGAACCGTTTCCGGCGTGCAAGACAACTCGATCACGGCTCGGACCTCGACTGCGCGGTCGACGTCGTCGGCCTGTCCGGCGTGCCGGGGCAGGCCGTTAAGGATGACCCAATCGTCCGGCCCGGCGTCCTGCTCGGCCAGGAAGGCGCGGAGAATGTCCTCGGCGATGTGGAAGTGTTCGTTTTCCAGCAGCGCCCCGCGGTCGAGCACGTCGGCGACGAATGCGAGGTCGGCATCGGTGAGGTCATCGACGGCCAATCGCCCGCCCGCGATGCGTCGCAGCCGGTCCCCGAAGTCAAAGTGCACACATCGCACGGCCCCGAGTCCTCGCGATTGGAGCATCTCGCCCAGCGGGGTCTTGCCCGATCCGGTCGGCCCCAGCAGGAGGATGGCTCCGGGCCGATTCACGCGGGCGCCTCTCCGGTTTCGGCCGGCAGGTGGAAGCTGTCCTGCGTATCGCCGGTCAGTTCGGCCAGCAGAAGCACGATCCGGACCTTCGGGAAGACACTCTGACTCTGAAGAATCCGTCGGGCATTGCGGAGGTCCTTCCAGTGATGCGCCAGCTCGTCGGCGCGCGAGGCGAAGGTCAGGCCGCTATAGGCGCCGCAGTTCTCGTGGTTGATCAGGTAGATCGTTCGTACGCCGTGTTTTTCGACGGCGATCCGCAGGTCGCGCAGCAGGGGCACGTCGGATCCGCCTTCCGGGCGAACGAGGTCCTGCACGCTGCCGGCGCGGGTGATCACGTCGCAGTCGCAGCCGAGGGATGCGACGAACTGCCCGATCAGGCCTTGCCCGTCAGCCCGTCGGTGCAGGCGATAGTCTTCGCAGGTCACTAAACACGCGTCGCAATGCCCAGACATGAGCGATCTCCGGCAAAGTCGATAAACAAGCACAAGCCCCCATGGCCACGCCTCGGGGGCTTGTGCTACTGTTGACGTCACACGAGGCTTTCGCCATCCGTCCCAGCCACTACAGGGCAGCCGGCTTGGGATGGCGGATGAATATCGCCAGCACGGCCGCGGCCAGCACGGCGACTCCGCAGATCGTGAATGCCAGCGGGAAGTTGCCCAGGTCGCCGAGTCGTCCGCCCAGCAGCGGGCCGCCGATGCCGCCCACGCCATAGGCCAGGAACACCCAGCCGTAGTTCTGGCCGATGTGCTTGGCGCCGAACGTGTCGGCCGTCATCGTCGGGAACAAGGCGAAGTTCCCGCCGAAGTTGAAACCGATCAATGCCGCCCCCAGGTACAGCAGCGCCGGCGTGCCCGCCATCCACTGGAAGCAGATCACCAGAACGCCCTGCGTGGCCAGCATCAGGAAGATCGACAGTTTGCGCCCCAACTTGTCGCTCAGGACGCCCCAGATGATGCGTCCCAGGCCGTTGGCCAGCGAGAAGAACACCGCCATCGCCGTGCCCGCGATCGCACTGGCGCCGGCGACGTTGTTGGCTTCGAGGGCCTGCTTGGGGAACAGCTTCATCAGGCCGATGCTCATCAGACCGGCCCCGGCCCCGAACACGAAGCACAGGAAGATTAAGTAGAACTGGGGGGTCTTGAGCATCTGGCTGCTGGTGAGGTCGCCCGCGCTGGGGGCGATCTTGCCGGACGCCCCGGCAGTGCCCGGCGCCTGGTAGCCGGCGGGCTGCCAGCCTTGAGGCGGGTTCTTCATCCAAATAGCGCCGATCAGGCACATCAGGGCGAATACCACGCCGTAGGCGACAAACGTCGTGCCCAGGCCGTAGCCGGCAATCAGTGCGCCCCACTGTCCGGCCAGCTTAACCCATAGCAACGCGCCGAAACCGAATCCCGCCACCGCCAGGCCCGTGATCAGGCCCTTGCGGTCCGGGAACCACTTGATGCCAATGGCGATCGGGACTACGTAGGCCAAGCCAATCCCGCTGCCGCCGACGAGCCCCACAAACACGAACGTGGACCAGAAACTGCCTACATCGATCAGTCCGGCCAGGGCATATCCCACACCGAGCACCAAGCCGCCGGAGATAGCCAGTTTCGTCGGACCGATTTTCGGCATCAAACGTCCGGCGATGACCATGATCACCGCGAAGGCCGCCAGGCCCGCGGCAAAGACGCCCTGCGACTGAGTTTTGCTCATCGAGAACTTCAGCGAATCGACCGTGTCCTTGACGCCGTGGGCGGCCGACACCGCGTCCATGGCCGACTGCTGGGCCTTTTCGATTGCGGCGTAGGCGGTCTCGGCGGCCTGGGCCGTCAGCGGATTCGTCGCGTCCTTCCGGGCGGCCGTCAGAACCTTGCCCGCCTCGGAGAGGATCTTCTTGGGGGCGGACAACTCGGCCTTCATGGCCTTGTGCTGCTCGTCGGTCAGGCCCAGACGCTTCGGGCTGTAGATCGCCGCCACGTCCGCGGCGTCCGAGGCCGTCAGTGCCGGCGTGAAGACGCTCCATGCGTAGATCGCGCCCAGGCACAACTGGATGAGGATCGCCCCGATGACCACCCAACCGCGATTCATGATCTTGTCATTGCTCATTGACTCGTTCCTTCCTGCGAAAACACGTCACGGCCAAACACAGGCGCCTGTGTCTGGCCGTGACGTCAGTCCAGCGGGGGTTGCGGCCTTACTGCCGACCTTCGATCAGTGAGTCCACGACGTGCGGATCCGCCAGTGTCGAGACGTCGCCGAGCGTGCTCCTGTCGGTGACGCCTTCCGCGATCTTGCGGAGGATGCGACGCATGATCTTGCCCGAACGAGTCTTGGGCAAGGCCGGGGAGAACTGAATCTTGTCCGGTGCGGCGATCGGGCCGATCTCCTTGCGGACGTGGATGACCAACTCCTTCTTGAGCTCGTCAGTCGGCTCGGCGCCGTCGACCAGCGTCACGTACGCGTAGAGCCCCTGGCCCTTGATCTCGTGCGGCATGGGCGCTACGGCCGCCTCGGCGACCTTGGCGTGGCTGACCAGCGCGCTTTCGACCTCGGCCGTGCCGATCCGGTGACCGGACACGTTCACAACGTCGTCGATGCGGCCCATGAGCCAGTAGTCGCCGTCGGGGTCTATGCGGCAGCCATCGCCGGTGAAGTACAGGTCCGGGTACATCGTGAAGTACGTGTCGATAAAGCGGTCGTGGTCGCCCCACATGGTCCGCATCATGCCGGGCCAGGGCTTCTTGATGCAGAGCTTGCCGCCCTCGTTGACGCCGCATTCGCTGCCGTCCTCGCGGAGGATGACCGGCTCGACGCCGAAGAAGGGCCTGGACGCGCTGCCGGGCTTGGTGACGTGGGCCGCCGGCAGGGGGGTGATGAGGAAGCCGCCGGTCTCGGTCTGCCACCAGGTGTCCATAATCGGGCAGCGTTTGCGGCCCACCTGCTCGTAGTACCACATCCACGCCTCGGGGTTGATCGGCTCGCCGACCGCCCCGAGTATCCGCAGGCTGGACAGGTCGTACTTGGCCGGCCACTGGTCGCCCTGGCGGATCAGCGCCCGGATGGCGGTGGGGGCGGTGTAGAACTGCGTGACCTTGAACTTGTCGATCACCTGCCAGTATCGCCCGGCGTCGGGGTACAGCGGGGTCGACTCGAACATCACGCTCGTCGTGCCGTTTGTCAGCGGGGCGTAAACGATGTAGCTGTGCCCGGTGACCCAGCCGATGTCGGCGGCGCAGAAAAAGATGTCGCCTTCCTGGAGGTCGAAGACGTACTTGTGCGTCGAGGCTACGTGTACGAGGTAGCCGCCGGTCGTGTGGACCACGCCCTTGGGCTTGCCCGTCGAGCCGGAGGTGTACAGGATGAACAGCGGGTCCTCGGCCTTCATGTGCTCGGCCGGGCAATCGGCGGAGGCCTTGGCCATCACGTCGGTGTAGCTCAGGTCGCGCCCTTCGACCATGTTGACTTCCAAGTCGTTGCGGCTCACGACGACGACCTTCTCGATCGACGGGGTCTCCTCGAGCGCCTCGTCGCTGATGGCCTTGAGCATGACGTTCTTGCCCGCGCGCTTGGAGACGTTGGAGGTGATGAGCACCTTGCAGGCCGAGTCGTTGATGCGGTTGCGGAGCGCGTCGGCGCTGAAGCCGCCGAAGACGATCGAGTGGATCGCGCCGATACGCGTGCAGGCCAGCATGACGATGGGAAGTTCGAGAACCATGCCGAGGTAGATGCACACGCGGTCGCCGCGCTTGACGCCGAGGCTCTTGAGCACGTTGGCGAACTTGCAGACCTCCGCGTGCAGGTCCTTGTAGGTTATCGACGCGTCCTCGTCTATCTCGTCGCCCTGCCAGATAAGGGCAACCTTGTTCTCCGTCGGCGTGCCGAGGTGGCGGTCGAGGCAGTTGTAGCTGATGTTGAGTTCGCCATCGGCGAACCACGTGTTGTCGGCCTTTCGACCGGCGGTGTCCCAGACGTACTCGCGGGCCTTCGTCGGCTTCTTGAACCACGTGACCAACTGCTCGGCCTGCTCAAGCCAGAATGCGTCGGAATCCTCCACCGAGCGCTTGTACATCTCGTCGTACTGCTGCTGGGTCTTGATGTGGGCGTTGGCCCTCATCTCGGCCGGCGGGGGGAACGTGCGGCTCTCGGTCATCAGGGAATCCATCTTGTTCGGCTCGGACATATTCTAAAGCGCTCCTTTCACGCTATGTACGGCTCCCAATACGGTGACATCCCCGACAGGCGGGAGCCAGCCCGGCCTGCTCGGAGAAACATTGCTATTATAAGCACTTACGATTGTCGGGATCCGCGATCCCGGTTGCGTCGGACCAGCCCGCCCAATACTCGAAGCGACTGATCGCTCCGCGGCAGGGGCGGCACTGCCCGGAATCCGCGAAACAGACAGAGTCCGGATCGGTGATTTTGCGGATCGGACCGGCCTAAGTCAACCTAAAACGGCCGGACAAAACGCACAAAGCCGCCCAGGCCGCCGAAAGGCGCTGTAGATGGCGGCCGGATGACGCTATAATGACATAGATCAGCTTGTTCTAAGACACTTCACGCGGGCTTGCTGCTCGCCCACATATAATGGGCGGGTAACGGATCGGCTATTGGCTTGGCGAGTTGCGGTGCGGCCGCTGCCAGGCAGGGAGCGACGAAATGCAGGGAGAATCTGGCCGTGTTCAGACGGCAGCACTTATCAGCAGCTATGTGCCTCGGCGGTGCGGTATTGCCACGTTTGCCAAGGATCTTCGCGACGCGCTGGCCGCCGAAATTGGCGACCGACAGGCCTTCGCGGTAGCCATGGACGACGTGCCCGAGGGCTACGAGTATTCGCAGGAGGTGCGGTTCCAGATTCCCGACCATCGGCAGGAGGAGTATCGAAGCGCCGCGGAAATGCTCAACATAAACCAGGTGGACGTGACGTTCATTCAGCACGAGTTCGGCATCTTCGGCGGGCCGGACGGCAGCTACCTGCTCGACCTGGTTCGCCGTTTGCGCATGCCGGTTGCGACCACGCTGCACACGGTCCCCCAGAACCCGTCCCGAGGCCAGCGGGCCATCATTCGGGAGCTGGCCCGCACCAGCGACAGGCTGGTGGTCATGACATCCAAGGCCAATGAGCTTCTCTCGGAGGTCTACCGGGCCCCGGCCGAGAAGATCGTCTGCATTCCGCACGGCATTCCGGACGTGCCGTTCACCGACTCGGCCCTTTACAAGGACCGCTACGGCCTGGCGGACAGGTTCGTGCTGCTTACGTTTGGGCTTCTCTCGCCGGGCAAGGGCATCGAGGTGGTTCTCCGCTCGCTGCCGCG
>JAUWQU010000759.1 GCA_030610965.1 Phycisphaerae bacterium | reverse complement strand
GGCGGCAGGGCGGACGTGCGGCAGCGAACGGTCGAGGCCAGGACCACCGCCCCGATTGGCCCGCTGACTCGCAAGGAAAAGGTGCGAATGGCCCTTACGGGGCTGGCTGTGGCGCTGCTGGTGTTCCTCGCGTCGTCGATCTTCGTGGACTACCGGGCGGTTTACACCCGCATTGTCGATAAGGTCGTGCCGGTTACCGCCGACGAGTTGGTCGTGGACGCCGGGCCGTTCGGCGAGAGCTTCTCGGTGGCCGAGAAGAAAGTCGTAAGCGTCCGCGGCGGCCGGTCGCTCGTGCTGACGCTCAAGAGGGGCAAGGCCTTTCCCCTGACGGCCGAGCAGATCCAACAACTCTACGACGACGCCAAGGACCTGCCCTCGCGACTCGCCGCCGATTCGCTCGCC
This sequence comes from Phycisphaerae bacterium, assembly GCA_030610965.1. GTDB lineage: Bacteria > Planctomycetota > Phycisphaerae > SM23-33 > SM23-33 > JAUWQU01. The sequence goes on along the minus strand of JAUWQU010000759.1, from coordinate 2,336 downwards.
CGCGGCTACGTGCGGTGCGAGTACTTCGACAAGGAAGGTAAGTTCCTGGCCGTCACCACGGCAAGGATCGCCGACCTGCGAAAGACCGAAACGCTGGAGATGTCCCTGCCCCTGCCCACCGAAGGCCCACGAGTAGCGCTGGTGGCGTTTACGTACTGATTCCCGGCGACGATCTGGCGGAACTTGATTTGGTGTGGCCATTTAACTTTACGGGCGGTACTATTTGTCCGGGCGCGGCATGTAATCCCCGTGGCCTTTTCCGGCACAGTTACCGAAAATCGAACGGTTTGGTGAGGATAGGCGGATGTTCGGGCAGGACGGCGACACTCATTCAGAGAAGGAGTCTTCCTGGCTGGACGCGATGCGCAGCGTCAGCCTGTCGCACAACGATTGCTGGGGTGCGCTGGTGGCCGCCAACTTCCTTGAGGACAAGAACACCGCCCCTGCCAGGGCAGCCGTTTTTCGGCAGGCAATAGAATCCGCGGAACTCGCAACTTCCGCGGATGAAGCGAACAAGGTTCTTCATAATGCCTTGGGGGAAGTGAATCGCCCGGGAAACAGTTTCGATTCGGCGAGCAACGATGCTTGTCGGCTCGGCAGCGTCCCATTCAGGGAATTGGCGCGAGCGGTGGACGTCAAGAATTTCGGCGCGTATATCTTGGGCGATACTGACACTGATTGGCGCCGGAAAGAAGACAGGCTGCAATTGGCTGCTCGTGTTCGCCGAGGGACGATTACCCAGGCCGATCTGGGTGGCAAGGTGGGCAGCCCCTACGGCGTTTGGGCTACCGACGCCCAGTCGGTTTGCGGGAAGGGGACCGACCCGCAACAGGCTGCCGATTTGCGCGACAGGTTGGGTTTGGACGATCCAGACAGGTTCGGCGAAGGCGAACCTATGATTCTTTTCAGCTACTCAGCCGATACAATACCCGGTGGCGCTGCTTATCGGCCCACTGTGGTCGATGCCGGCGATTCACCAGTGTCGGCCGCTTGGCTGCCAAGCAGTCCGGCCGACGCCACGGGCTTCACCCAGGACTTGCGGACTGGACAGCCGAACTGTCCGGAGATTTTACACAAGCCGTTCCCGGCGCGGCAGGTGGCGAGTCTGACTGCTACGGAAGGGCTCGTTACCGGGCCCGCCGACGGATATCGACACCCGCGTTTGAAGGCGAAATAGTCGCAATGAATAAGAATCAAATACTCGCGGTTGCAAGCTCCAAGGACGTCCGGGAAAGTGCAGATCTGATGCGCAAGGACCTCGATGTTTGGAGCCCGCTTGTAGGGTCCAACGGGCCGACCGCGCCGGGGCCTGAGGAGCCGTATTCGCAGGCGATTGAGTCTGCTGCTCCCGAGTTGCGGGCAAAGCTTGGTGCTGTGGTCAATGCCGTGCTCATGGGAGAGGTTGCCACAGCCAGCGTCGAAGGGAAGTTTTCGCACCCGATGCTGGTCTTCAACCTCTTGGTTCTTCTTAGGAACGTGAAGCTTCGCGAGGCCAGGGCCGCCATTGCGGCCATGCGGATGATGCCGGGCATTCTGGCGGCGGCCTTGGCTGATCGGGACGCCGATTTGCACGCCGATTTGCTATACGCCCTTGCCGTTAACCAGGAAAACGGCGAGGAATTCGAGTTCTGGCGGTCGTTGCTGGGCAGCCCGCAATGGCGATATGTCGGTGCGGCCGTGGCCGGCCTGCGCAAGTGTGGATGGCAAAATGCGGTCGCTACACTGCCCGAGGTCAAGAAGGCCGTTGAGCGGCATCCTGAATTGCCGAGCTTTCGCGCGGCCGTCATGCTGCTGATCGACAAGAATCCGATGGCGAACTGGCCTCAATGCGCGGCACCGTACTTGAAGGGTTCCGAGAGTGAGTCGATCTTCAGCCTTTTGGAGGAACTCTCGCCCGGGCGTTACGAGGTGTCCCTGGACGATATTCCCGCGGCGACCGGCACGGCGGTGGCTGATTATCGGGATCGAATGTCTAAGAAGAACCGCTCACGGCCGCCTGGACAAATTTGGCAAGGGAACTACTCCCGCCCACGTTATCCAACCCGAGCCCTTGTGGGCGGTAGGGCCGCCGATGTGGCGGTCGCCTGATGGATCGAACCATGTTCAGAGCTACCTTCTACTCGTTCCGCGGGGGCGTTGGACGCACGATGGCGATGACCAACGTCGCCTACCAGCTTGCCCTTGCGCGGCAGGACGTCGTTCTGATAGATTTTGACCTGGAGGCGCCCGGGCTTACGTTCATGCCGGAGTTCACGCCCGTCGATGGCGGCGCCCCCGCCGTCCGCGGAGGGCGGGCCGCGTTCCGGGGCGCGGGGGTGAAGAACCACCCGGTGCCG
>JAUWQU010000774.1 GCA_030610965.1 Phycisphaerae bacterium | reverse complement strand
GAACGAGCCGTTAGATAAGCTCATCCGGAAACTGGCATGGGTGCTCCGTTTTCTCCACATGGTTGCTCTTGACGTTGCGGATGACCCTGAGATCACCTGGGTTCTTGCCCAGTGGATTGCCCGAGTACTTCCCAGCCTTCGGACCCTTGAAATATTTCTTACCCGGGTATTTCTGAGGTACACGCACCGGGTCAAGGTTGAAGACGTAGTCGTCGCTCTTGGTGAACCAAATCACTGTTTCATAGCGCCCGGAGAATCTCTTGCTACAATGGAGGCCATGTTCAAAATGCCAGATGATGCGATTTCTCATTCGCAACCCAAGGTCCGCGAAAATGGGATATAGGATCGTATCTAGGGGAACAATCGCGCCCCGGTCAACGTAGTTCCCTACTTGCCAGCAGATACTGCCGCGAGGAGAAAGGCATCGGACACACTCCCGAATTACGTCGGCCTGTTGTTCGATGTAAGCACCAAGCTTCAGGCGCTTCTCATACTCCTTGCCGATGTTGTACGGAGGCGAAGTGACGACAAGTTGAAACGTCTCGTCCGCGATTGTGCGCAAAAACCCGAGGCAATCGCTGGGAACGACGACAGCACGCTTCTTCTTCTCAAACACATCTGCAACACTAATGTCTTTGCTCCACATGGCTAGGGCTCCCGGATGCTGCGTCACCTGACGGCATTTCGTGTCTCTGCTGGCATCCTATCAAGGGACTCCACGGGAAGGGGGACGCTTGCTTTTGCCGATCCGGGCTCAACATCATCCCAGTCAACAACGAAGACGTCTACGGTTGGGTCTTGGGCATATACGGCAACGAGCACCCCACCACGCATTTCAAGAACGATTTTCTGTTCCACGGTTTACCTTTCCCACTGCTTGGAATTATCCTAGAAAAAGCGGAGCGCCTCAAGAACGTTGTTTCTTTCTCATAAGCGTCGATGGGCCGATGCTTCCCGTTTCTCACACCTTCGCCGGCTGGTCGGGGGTGGGGGCCTTTGCTTCGGTTCGGCTCAGGGCGGCGGCTACCAGGCCCACGAACATTGGTTGGGGGCGCAGGGGGCGGCTGGTCAGTTCGGGGTGGAACTGTCCGGCCAGGAAGAACGGATGCACGTCGCGGGGCAGTTCGAGGATCTGCATTATCGGATGGACCGGGTGTTTGCCGGAGAAGATCAGGCCGCCTCTTTCCAGCGCCTCGATGTAGTTGGGGTCCACCTCGAAGCGGTGGCGGAAGCGCTGGCGGATGACCTTGGCGCCCTCGAACAGTTCGGCCGCCAGCGTGCCCGGCGTGACCTCCACGTCCTGGCCGCCCAGCCTCATGTTGCCGCCGAGGCCCTCGATCTTCTTCTGCTCGGGCAGAATGGAAATCACGGGCGTCTTGGAGTCCGGATCTATCTCCGTGCTGTCGGCGTCGGGCAGGTTGCATACGTTGCGGGCGAACTCGATGACCGCCATCTGGAAGCCCATGCATATGCCCAGGTACGGCAGGCTGTTCTCGCGGGCGTATTTGATGCATGCGATCTTCCCGGCCGTGCCGCGAACGCCGAACCCGCCGGGCACTATTATGCCGTCGCAGCCGGCGAGGGATTCCGTCACGTTCTCGTCCGTCACGTCGGTGGTGTCGATCCAGTCGACCTCGACTTTGCACGCGTTGGCGGCCCCGGCGTGTTCGAGGGCCTTGAGGATGCTGGCGTAGCTGTCGCGCAGGGCGGTGTACTTGCCGGTTATGCCGATGCGCAAGCTCCGCGTGGCCGAGGCTATCCGCGAGGTGAACCGCGACCACTCGACGGCGGCGCGGGCGTCGCGGGCGGAGTTGACCTTCCCGCCCAGCTTGAGAAGCTGGACGACCTCGCTGTCCAGGCCCTCTTCTCGCATCACGTCCGGCAGCAGGTAGATGCTGGTCAGGTCGTGCATGGAAAACACTCGCCGCACGGGCACGTTGGTGTAGACGGAGATTTTCTGGCGGACCTTAATGCCCACGGTCGACTCGGCCCGGCAGGCGATGATATGCGGATGGACGCCGAACTCCATCAGCCGCTTAATGCCGAGTTGGGCGGCCTTGGACTTCTGCTCGCCCAGCGCGGGCGGGTGGAGGATGTACGTCAGGGCGACGAAGATAACCGACCCCTCGCCCTCCTCGTAGCTCAGTTCGCGGAGGGCCTCGATGTAGAACGCGTTCTCGATGTCGCCTACGGTCCCGCCGACCTCGACGAAGATCACGTCGGCCTCGGTCCGCACGGCCAACTCGCGGAGGCGGCTCTTCACCTCGCCGGTGACGTGGGGGATCATCTGCACGTCGCGCCCGAGGTAGCTGCCGGCCCGCTCCTTGTCCAGCACGCTACGGTATATCTGCCCGCTGGTGGTGAAGTTGGCCCGCGTGAGGTCCTGGTCGAGCATTCGCTCGTAGGTGCCCAGGTCCATGTCGGTCTCCATGCCGTCGTCGAGCACGAAGACCTCGCCGTGGCGGAACGGATTCAGCGTGCCCGAATCTATGTTCAGGTAGCCTTCCAGCTTGATCGGGGAGACCTTGAGGCCCTTGTCCTTGAGCAGCTTGGCCAGCGAGGATGAGAAAATCCCCTTGCCCAGGCCGCTGATGACCGTGCCGAGCACCGCGACATACTTGGTGCTACCCACGCGGTAGCCCTGGGGAAGAGGCGTGTAGAACTCGGTGTCGTCGGTGCGGTC
>JAUWQU010000706.1 GCA_030610965.1 Phycisphaerae bacterium | reverse complement strand
GCCAAGCCCGATTAGTGGGCCACCTGCGGGCCGTCGGAGGCTCGCAGAAGCGGGTAGGCCTTTGAAAACCCGCGCCCAGGCTTTTTTTTGGCCACCGGTGTTAAGATGAGTCGAATACGAAGTTTGCATAATGTGCAGCCGAACTTAGGAGTTTGGTCATGAATAAATGGATACTGACTGGAATCGTGGTGCTGATCGCGGCCGGCTGTCAGGGAACGGATGCCAAGTTCTCCGAGCAGCAGCAGGACGCTCAAGGGCGATGGACCAATGCGAGGGCCTCCGTGACGCTTCGCATTGCGGAGAACAGGCTCTCGGCCGGGGCATTGAATGAGGCCCACAAGGCGGCCAGGCAGGCCCTGGCGCTTGCCCCCGACAACTTCGAGGTCAAGATCGTCCTCGGTCGGGTGCTGATCGAGAAGGGCAGATTCACCGAGGCCGTCGAGCTGCTGAGCCGAGTTTGCCAGAGCCGTCCCAACGATGCCAAGACGGCGTACTACCTGGGCGTCGCTCAGGAGAAGAACGGTCGGCTCGAGGACGCCCTGGCCACGTACCGCCGGGCTTACGGCCTGGATCAGTCCGACATCGGGCCGATCAAGGCGGTGGCGGAGGTACTCGTGGCCATGGGCCAGCCGAGGGCGGCGATGCTGCAGATCGAGAGCTATCTGCCCAAGGCCCAGGACGACCCGGGCATGTACGAACTGGCCGGGCGGCTTGCTCTTATGGGCAAGGAGTACGACAAGGCGGCCGACTACTTCCAGCAGGTCCTTGACATGGACTATCAGAATGTCCGTTACGCCGAGCTTCTGGCCCGGGCCCAGCACTCGGCCGGTCGGTACGCTCAGCTCGAGGACAACCTTACGGACCTGATTGGCCGGAAGGGCTACGAGGCGCCGACGTGGATGTACCTGATGTTGGGCGACGCCTACCTGGCTCAGCACCGGGGCAAGGACGCGTTCAACGCCTATTTCACGGCCAGCGAGCGCGAGCCCGGCCGGGTTGAGGTCTGGCTGTCGCTTTCGCGTGCGGCCCTGGCGATGAACGACTCGCCTCGGGCGGTGGCTTCCGCCCAGAGGGCGCTTCAGGTAAGCGAGGGCGACATCAACGCGCAAATGTTGCTTGGCTATTCCCTGCTGAGGGACAGCCAGCCCGCACGAGCCATACTCGTGCTGACCGCCGCCGCCGCGGACCATCCGGCCAGCAGCATCATCCAGTGCCTGATGGGCCGGGCGCACACAGCCGTCGGGCAGAAGTCCGAGGCCGTCCGCTGCTACACGGTCGCGCTGCGGTTGGAGCCGGGCAACGTGGTGGCGAGAGAGTTGCTTCAGTCATCGACGAGTGGCGAGAGCCTTTCGAAGGTCCAGTAGCCGCCGGGTCGTGCCGGGCGTTTCCGGCGCGGCGGTGGGGCAATGCAGGACCAATGGGAGATGCCGCGTGACAACCGCTAAGAGAGTTGGATTGACGGGATTGGCCGTCATGGCGCTGGGAGGCTGTGCGGCCTACTACGCCGCGATGGTGATCACGTACAAGCCGGATGCCCCGGACGCGCGGCTCGGGTATCTCATTCCCGTCATGCTGGCAACGCTGACGGTGATGATTCTCATCGGTTTTCAGAGGAAGGTTCACCGCAGCGCAGACTCCATCGGCAGCCAGCTCAAGCAGTTGAAGGACTCCGACGAGGTCGGGCTGATCGAAGTCAGCGACAGCGAGGAACTGGTCTCGGTGGCCAAGCCGCTCAACGAATATCTCCTGTCGATCCGCAAGAATATGAACCGGTTGCGATCGGAGAACCGGGAACTCCAGATTCAGGCCCGTATCGCCTCGGCCGAGAAGCACCACACCGAGGCGATCATCTTCTCGATTTCGGATGCCGTGATTGTGACCAACCGTTTCGACGAGTTGCTGCTGGCCAACGACGCGGCCGAGAAGCTCCTCGGTTTCCAGTTGGCCTCGGCGGTTCGCAAGAACATCGACCGCATCGTTTCGGACGGCACGCTGGTGCGGCTGATCCGCGAGACGCGAAGCCACGGCAGCAGCTTCACGCGGAAGGTGGTCGAGCACAACATCGACAGCAAGGGCGTGCCGCGTACGTTCAGCATCACGCTGAGTTGCATCGTGGCGCCGGGCGAGGAAGTCTCGGGCGTCGTGGCGGTCCTGCACGACGTGACGCGGGAGAAGGACATCGCCCGCATGAAGACCGACTTCGTCTCGAACGTCTCTCACGAGCTCAAGACGCCGCTGGCGTCGATCAAGGCGTACGTCGAGATGCTCATGGACGACGAGGTCGAGGACGAGGCCACCAGGGGCGAGTTCTACGAGATCATCTCCACAGAGGCCGACCGCCTCCACAGGCTCATCGAGAACATCCTGAACATCTCCCGGATCGAGTCGGGCGTGGTCAAGGTTGTCCGCGAGCCGGTGAGCCTGCCGGGCGTGGTCAAGCAGGTGCTGGACGTGGCCTCGCCCCAGGCGAAGCTCAAGGACCTCAAGCTTGTCAGTCACCTCGCCCCGATCTACTCCCAGGTTGAGGCCGACCACGACATGATCTACCAGGCCGTGATGAACCTGGTCTCCAACGCCATCAAGTACACCCCTAAGGGTGGACAGGTGACGGTAACTGTGGGGGTCGACGAGCTGCGCGGAGTCAGCTTCTGCGAGGTGTCCGACGACGGGGCAGGCATCTCGGTTGAGGAACTGCCGCACATATTCGACAAGTTCTACCGGGTCAAGGCCAACAACAAGCTGGCCAAGGGGACGGGGCTTGGATTGACGCTGGTCAAACACATCGTCGAGGCGGTTCACGACGGCAAGCTGTCGGTGGCCAGCACCGAAGGCGACGGCAGCACGTTTACGTTCGAGTTGCCCAACATAAAGTGATTTGGCAAGGCGAAAAAGGCAAGGTGTAACAATGAGTCTCAAGAAGATCCTGGTTGCCGACGACGAAGCCCACATCCTGCACGTGGTTTCCATGAA
>JAUWQU010000099.1 GCA_030610965.1 Phycisphaerae bacterium | reverse complement strand
CGGGTCGAAGCGGCTTTGCGAGTGGTTCAGCATGTTCGGCCTGGCCGAGGCGCCGGGCACGGGCCTACCGAGCGAGCGGGCGGGGACCGTGCCGACCGAGCAATGGCTGCGGGCTCGTTCGCACCGCGGCTTCCAGCCGGGCGACGCGCGTTTCATGGCGGAGGGGCAGGGGCTACTGACCGCCACGCCGATGCACCTTGCCAACGCGATAGCCACCATCGCCCGCGACGGCGTGTTTCTCACGCCCGCGGTCGTGCTGGAGGGCGGGCCCAAACAGATTCGGCGCGACCTGCCGGTGATCCCCGCTCACATGCGAGCCGTCAAGGAGGGCATGTACCGCGTGGTCAACTCCCGGCAGGGCACGGCCTGGAAGTACTTCCACGGGCCCGGCGTCGAGCCGATTCCGGGCGTCGAGATCTGCGGCAAGACAGGCACGGCCACGACCGCGCCGCAGCGGATCGACTCCAACAACAACGGGCGAATCGACAGGTCAGACAGGATCGTCCGCAGGGGGGACACCGCGTGGTTCGTGGGCTTCGCCCCGCACGACAACCCGCGGATAGCCCTGGCCGTCACCGTCGAATACGTCACCGCCGGCGGCGGGGGCGCCAACGCCGGACCCATCGGACTGGAAATCGTCCGACTTTGTCAGAAGATGGGATACCTTCGATGAAGAGAAGGTAGTCGGTAGTAGGTAATAGGTAGTAGGTAATAGGTAGTAGGTAGTAGGTAATAGGTAGTAGGTAATAGGTAGTAGGTAATAGGAAAAGAGACGCCAGAAGCCCAGGGGCCTGTCCCCAAGGGGTAGCAATACCTGGGTGATGGAGACTCGATGTTCGAAATGCTCAGGACATACCTGCGATTCCCCAGTTGGCCGATCATCCTGGCCATGCTGGTGCTCATGGGCATCGGGCTAATGGCCATCTCGGCCTCCGAGCGCGCCGATCCGACCATGCAGGGCTTCGCCACCAAGCAGACGGTCTTCGCGGCCGTGGCGGTGCTGGCGTTCGTCGGCATAACGTTCGTGTCGTACCAGGTGGTGGGGCGGTTTGCGTACTCGCTGTTCGCGGTCACGCTGGCGATGCTGGTTCTCGTGCTGATGCTGCCGGCCATCCGCGGATCGCGGCGATGGATAGACCTGGGTGTCATCGCCCTTCAGCCGTCGGAGTTGGCGAAGCTGTCCTTCATCATCCTGCTGGCCTGGTACTTGCGAATGGGCGACCATTACCGCAAGCTGCTGGGCCTGGCCGTGCCGTTCGTGCTGACGTTCGTGCCGATGGGGCTGGTCCTGATCGAGCCGGACCTCGGCACGAGCCTGCTGTTCCTGCCGACGCTGTACGTCATGCTCTTCATGGCGGGGGCCAAGCTGCGGCACCTTCTGGGCATCGTCGGCCTGGCGACCGTGCTGCTGCTTCTGCCGGTGCCCCACAAGCTCTCCGAAGATATGAAATCGTCTGAGCGGCTCGACCGCGAGGCGCTGGCTTACTGGTGCGACCCCAACACAGGCCGGGCCGTCTCGGCCGCTCCGCTGGTCAAGATGAAGCGCCACCAGGTCAGCCGAATCGTCGGCTGGCTTCGGCAGGACCAGGAGCGAGTGATCCAGGGCACGGGCTACCAGTTGCACCAGTCGAAGATGGTTCTCGGGGCCGGTTGCCTGACCGGCCAGCAACAGGACAGCCTCGTCCACGAGTATTTCCGTATGCTGCCGGACGACCACACCGATTTCATCTTCAGCGTCGTCGGCGGGCAGTGGGGCCTGGTTGGGTGCTTGGCGGTGCTGCTGTGCTATGGGGTGATCTTCATCTTCGGCGTGGAAATTGCCGTGAGCACGTACGACCCCTTCGGCCGGCTCCTGGCGGTGGGCGTTATGGCGCTGCTGTTCTCTCAATTGTTCATCAACATCGGCATGACGATGGGGCTCATGCCGATTACCGGCATGACGCTGCCACTGATCAGCTACGGCGGATCGTCGCTCGTGGTGAACTGTTTGGCGCTGGGGCTGCTGGTGAACGTCGGCCAGCGCAGGCCAATGCTGCTGGGCAAGCGTCCGTTCGAGTTCGGCCAGAAGAAGGAAAAGCCACCGTCCCCGTACGGCCCGTTCAGTGAAATGGATCCCGAGTAGGGCGGCGCGGCAGGGCCACCTTGGCAGAGTTGGAAAGATCAATGGCGTCTGAACCGGCAATCGACGATCCGCTTGAGCTGTCGCAGCCAGTGCCGCCGGATGTGCGGCTTGACCGCACGACAGTGGAACTGTCCGACGGGTACAGGACTGCCGCCCACGCGTACACCTGTCAGGCGGCCGGGCCGCGCGATCCGGTGGTGTACCTGCACGGCATCCAGTCGCATCCGGGTTGGTTTTCCGGCTCGGCGGCCTATCTGGCGGCCCACGGGCATGCGGTCCTCATGCCGACGCGGCGCGGAAGCGGGGCCAACACCATCGCCCGCGGCGATGCGCCCTCGGCCAAGCAATTGCTCGACGACGTGGCGGCCTGCTGCCGGCTGGCGATGTCGCGCTTCGACGCGCCGCGCGTACACCTGGTGGGGGTGAGCTGGGGCGGCAAACTGGCGGCGGCGTTCTGCCTGCGCCGCTGGGACGGCGTGGAGATCGCGTCGCTGACGATGGTGGCGCCGGGCATCGTCGCCAAGGTGGATGTCCCGTTGAGCAAGAAGCTGGCGATCGGCCTGGCCTTGCTGGGCCGGCCTGGGGCGATGTTCGACGTGCCGCTCAGCGACGTAGCGCTCTTCACCGACAACCCAGCCATGCGCGAGTATCTCGCCAACGACCCGCACCGCCTGCATCGCGCGACGGCGCGACTGCTGTTCGCAAGCCGGCGGCTGGACTCGATGCTGAAGGCCCCGTCGGGGTCGCTGTCCGCGGAGACGACGCTGCTGCTGGCTGATCGCGATCGGATCGTCGACAACGCCCCGACCCGCCGCATCATAACCGACCTTACCGCGGGCAAGGCCCACGTCCAGCAACACGACGCCGCCCACACGATGGAATTCGAAGAATCCCCCGAACCGTTCCACGCCGCACTCCTGGCAGCCGTGAGACGCAGTTGTATTAGCAGGGATGCAGGGGATAAAGCAGAAACTACTTGAGCAAAGATAGGCGCAGAGAAAGGCAGATAGATATATAAGTTGTTTCTATCTGTGTTTATCTGCGTTCATCTTTGCCTAAGCTTCTTCTTCTTCTTTATCCCCTGTATCCCCTGCATCCCTGCTAAAAAGGCTATCTGTTGGGCGCGACGGCCTCTCGGGTGTCGGACTCCTGCGCGGCGTGTTGCTCGGCGTCCTCGAAGCGGACTGATATCCGCGCCGATACGCCCGGCTCCTGCATCGTCACACCGTAGAGCACGTCGGCCATCGCCATCGTGCGCTTGGCGTGCGATATCACAAGGAACTGGCTGGTGCTGACGAACTCGCCGATGAGCTTGGCGAATCGCTCGGTGTTCTGCTCGTCCAGGGCCGCGTCCACCTCGTCCAGCAGGCAGAAGGGGCTCGGGCGGCACTTGAAGATGCTGAACATCAGCGACAGGGCGGTCATGGTCTTCTCGCCGCCGGACAGCAGCGTCAGGCTGCGTGTCTCCTTGCCGGGCGGGCGGGCGATGATCTCGATGCCGCTTTCCAGCACGTCATCGGGGTTGATCAACAGTATGTCCGCCTTGCCGCCGCCGAAGAGCTTGCGGAACAGGACCTGGAAGTGGCCGCGGACGGCCGCGAAGGTCTTGACGAACATCTCCCGGCTTTCCTTGTTGATCCGCAGGATGAGGTTCTGGAGCTGGTGGTGAGAATCGTCGATATCCTTGAGTTGGTCGGTGAGGAAGGTCCGTCGCTTGTCCAGATCCTCCTGCTCGGCGATGGCGTCGAGGTTGACGTTGCCCAGCCGTTCGATCTTGCTCCTGAGCTCGCGGATATCGTTCTCGACGGCCTGCCAGTCTCGCTGCTCGTCGTGCTCGTATTTGTCCGACAGGGCCAGCAGGTCCATGCCCATCTCCTCGGAAGCGCGGGAGATGAGGTTCTCGATCCGCACGTCGACCTCGCCGACTTCGATCTTTACTTGGTTTGCCAGTTCGGCCGTGGCCGTGTACTCCTTCCGCCGCTCGGCGAGTTGGGTTCTGATCTCGTCGAGCTTCTCGTTGAGTCCGCACCGCGACTGCTCGACGTCGTCGAACTCGATGCTCAGCGTCTGCTGCCGGGCGTAGAGGGTGTCGACTTCCTGGGCGGCATTGTCGATGGCGGCGACGGCGTCGGCCTTGCGCTGGCGGTTGAGGTCGATCTGCTTGCGATCGTTGTCGAGGTCGTGCTGCATGGCCTCGGCCTGCCTGCCGGCGGCGTCCATCGCATCGCGGGCGGCGCGTTTCTTTTCTTCGACGGCCGCCAGCGCGACCTTCATTTCGGTGAGTTGTTCGGCGACCTCCCGGTGCCGCAGTTGGGCGTCCTCGATTTCCTGCTGGAGTCGGGCGATCTCTTCCTGCCGGCGGCGGTTGAGGTCTTCGAGTTCTTCGGCCTTGACGCGGGCGCCGCGTTCGGCCTGGACGGTGGCCTCGATGTCGGCGGCGAGGTTTTCCAGGTCGCCGGCGACGATTGGCTGCTCTCGCCGAAGCGACTCGACCTGCTCGTCGAGTTGGGTGATGCGGCCCTGGCACTGGACGCGTTCGGTGTTGGCCTCGTAGATGGCGGTGCGAAGGCCCTGCTGGAGTTCTTCGAGGTGTTGCATCTCGTTGCGGGCCGAGGCACACTGGCCTTGGAGGTCCTCGATCCGGCGGTCGAGCTTTTCCTGGGATGCCTGGAGTTCGGCCAGCTCGCTTCGTCGCGTAATCACTCCCGCGGCCCGGCTGGACGCGCCGAAGCGGATTCGCCCGTCGGCTTCGAGCACTTCGCCGGTCTTTGTCACGAACCGATACCCGGCGCCGAGCTGTTGGGCGGCGCGTTGCGCGTCGTCGAGCGTCTCAACCGCCAGCGTTCGCCCGAGCAGTCGCCACATCAGCGGCGCCAGGTCCGGGGCGTATCGGACGTAGTCGATAACTCTGCCGACCACCGACGGGCAGGAGGCGGCGTCCAGGTCGCCGACCAGGGGCCCCAGCCGGTCGAGGCAGAGCACCTCGACGGCGGCGTTTTTGCCGAGTATCTCGCGGATGGCGGGTGCTTCGGCGGTGAGTTTTTCGAAGGACTCGGTCAGCAGTTGCTGGTCGGCCCCGGCAAGGGCAGCCTCGACGAGCGCGGCGTGGGCCATGTCGGTTTCGAGCATTTCGCCGAGCATTCCGCGGACAGACTCAATTCGTCCGGCCCGGCGTGCCTCGACAATTTTCCGGACTCCCGCGTTTACGCCTTCGAGCCGGTCCTGCATCTCGCGAAGGGCCTGGATGCGGCTTTGCGTACCGCTACGTCGCTCGCGGGCGTCGGAAAGAGTCTGGCGGATCTGCTGCTCGCCGTCGTGGGCTCGCCGCGAGGCATCCCGCGCCTCGTCGAGTCGGCGGGTGGATTCGGCCAGGACTTCCATCACGTCGGTCAGCTTTGCATCGAGCTGGGTCTTTTCGGTAAGCGCGCCCGTCAGGGCGGCCTCGATCTCTCCAGCCCGGCCGGTGAGGCGGTGATGCTGGCCGTGGAGGTTTTCCCGTCGGATGCCCAGGCCGTTGATCTCGTTGTGAAGCTGCGCGGTTCGGCGGTACAGGTCGATGGTGCCGGCTTTTTCGTCCTCGAGTTGGGCCTGGAGCCGCGTGAGCTTCAGTTCGCCGACGGCGTGGGCCTCGCGCGTAGCCTTGTATTGATTGTCGAGGGTGGCGGTGCTCTGTTCGAGCTGGCGCAGTTGGAGTTCGCGCTCGGCCCTTTCGGCGAGGGCGGCCTGAATCTTGGCTTCGAGTTCCTCGCTGCGGCGCAGGGCCGAGAGAATCTGCTCGTCGAGCTCCTTGCCCCTGGCGGTCATCATGTCGCTTCGCTGCTGGCAGGTGGTGATCTGCCCGCTGAGCGAGGCGATCTGCCCCTGCAGTTCGCGGGCAGAGCGTTCGAGGTCGACGGCCTCGAGCTCGCTGGCGCTTCGCGCGGCCTCGAGTTGGTCGATCCTGACCGTGACGGCCGAGTGGGCGTCGGTGGCCGCGTCGAGCCTTGTCGACAGGTCGCGGCGGCCTGCGCTTAACGTGTGGTACTGGGCGAGGCAATGCAGCGACCGCATTTCCTTGAGTTGCTCGCTGTAGGTCTGGTAGTTGCGGGCCTTGCCGGCCTGGTATTTTATGGAGCGGAGTCGCTTCTCGACTTCCTGGACGATGTCGTTTAGCCGCAGGAGGTTCTGGTCGACGCGTTCGAGCTTTCTCAGGGCCTCTTTCTTGCGGGCCTTGTACTTGCTGATGCCGGCGGCCTCGTCGAAGATCGAGCGTCGCTCGTCCTGGCTGGCCTGGAGGAAGACCTCCACCTTGCCCTGCTCGATGAGGCTGTAGGCGTCGATGCCCACGCCGGTGTCCATGAACATCTCCTTGATGTCCTTGAGCCGGCAGGGGACCTTGTTGATGAGGTAGTCGCTCTGGCCCGATCGGTAGAGGCGCCGGGTGATGCTGATCATTTCGGTGGTGATGGGCTGGCCGTCCCTGGCCAGATCGATCTGGAGGACGCCATGGGCGTTGTCGAAGACCAGCGTGGCCTCGGCCATGCCGGACGGCTTTCGAGTGGCCGAGCCGTTGAAGATGATGTCCATCATCTCCGCGCCGCGGAGGCTCTTGGCGGACTGCGAGCCCAGAACCCACTTGAAGGCGTCCACGACGTTGCTCTTGCCGCAGCCGTTCGGGCCGACGACGCAGGTTACCCCGTCGTCAAACTCGAATTCCGTCCGGTCGGCAAAGCTCTTGAACCCGGAAACGATCAGCTTCTTGAGTTTCATGGCGAAGCGTTTTCCCTAACGCGGAGTTGACCGATGCACCGTCCCTGGCTAGCGGGTTTCCAACCCGGCATCGGCGACGAACGCTCTTTCTTCGCCCGCCGAGTGCGACGATTGTACCATATGTAGTAGCCGACCGATCTATTCGCCCGGCATGTCGGGCCTGCCCACGGTTGTGGTGCCGCGGTAGATTGTCTCTCTTCCGGGCAGATGTTGCAAGACGAATTTGGCCGGAATGCACTTCTCGACTTCGCACATCCGGTAAAGCACCGCCACGACCTGTCCGTACGTCAGGTCCAGCCCCTTTATCCGCCAGTCGAGATCGTGTTCGGCGCGGCTGCCGAGAGTTCGGATCAGCGTGTCGACCTTGAAGTCGATATAGAAAGGCTGGCTTATGCCGCCGGTTCGGGGGATGCTCCTGAAGGCCATCAGCCGCAGTTGTTTCGTGGTCTTGACGGTCGCCCGCTCGGTCGGCGTCAGCTTGGCGAGGTCCACATGGTGGCCGTCGGCGTCAACGTCGACCTGCTTGTCCGCTATCGTCACCATGCCCAGTGAGGCGTTGAAGGGGTCGGGCATGTCGAAGAAGACGCGGTTGGCCACCTGCATGTCGCGCCCGAACAGGGCCAGCCTCTTGTGACCGGATTGCGCAGCGTAGATGACGTAATTGCGGGAACTCTTGACCAGGTCCACCTCGAACTCCCCGATTGTCATCCGTTGGATCATCGCCGTGTCACCCAAGTTCACCAAGGCCTCGTAGGCGGCGATACGCGTCAGGTCGTTTTCGTCATCGATCAGCGAGCGAAGGACGCTCCGCGACCGGTAGAACCGGGGGTGCTTGCCCAGCTCGTTGATGGCGGGAATCTGGAATTGCGAGCCCGTCGTGCGGGCGATCCGGGTCAGAACGTCACCCGCCGACTCGTCCGACAGCCGGATGCCCGGGCGGGCGGAGTAAAACGCGGCCGAGGGGTTGCGCGAAGCGTAGTGCTGGCGGCAACCGCTGACGATCTGGGCTCCCATGGCCTCCCAGACCAGCGCCAGGCCATCGGCGTTGGCGCCAGGGGCCTCGATGGCCTGGCCGATCTCGACGGCCCGTGCCTCCCACTGGCTGGGGTCGGACTGGAGCGGCAGGTGCATGACCAGCGCCAGGAAGTGCTCGTAGTCGTCAGCGAAGGCGGGGGGAATATGCAACTCGAGCGTCGATGGGTTCTTGGCGTTGGCCACCCTATCGTGGCCAGCCCGGCCGAATCGGGAGTTGATGCGCTGCTGGATGGCGTTGCAGCGGGCGTAGTCGGCCTTCCGCAGGGCCAGCCGCAAGGGGCGGGCCGTGGTGACGGTTCCGCCGCCGATGATCCGGCCCTCTCTCAGGCGGACGGTGTCCTTGGGGTTGGTCGGGTCGAGGAAGGGGTTGATGAAGACCGAGCCCTGGGCCATTGCCCATTCCCGGGCGCCGGAGGTGGGGGGCTGGCCCTCGCCGGAGGCCAGGAAGAGCGGGAACGGGTAGAGCATCCCGCCGTCGAGGCTGCGGGTGCCGGTGCGCGTCAGGGCCGCGACGCGGACGTCGAACTTCCAGCCCCTCGGCGCGCCGGGCGGGATCACGCTCACCAGCCGGACCACGGCGGTGTCACGGTCGGCTATGATCGAGGCGGGCTGCACGCTGGCGGTCCCTGCCAATGCCGACCCGACACTCTGCTTGCGCATGTACTGGTCGAGGTACTTTCTCAACATCGGCGGCACTTCCGACGAACCGTACTTGCCAAGGCCCACCACCAGGCCGTGGCCGTCAACCAGCAGGCCTCCGCCGCTGATCAGGCCGGCGTACTCAGCCACGGTGCCGGATATCTCGGGCGGCGGCTTGGCGGCTGGGGCGGCCGGCGACGGGTTGGACGAGCGTTGGGCCCACTTTTGCCAGTCGGAGCACCCGGCGGCCAGCAGACACGTGGCCAATGCCCCCGCAACGATAAGACGATCCGCTTTTCCGGGCATCGTTACTCCTGCAGTCGGTGGATTGCTCAGGCCTCCGTCGGCGGCCTGGCGGCTGGCCCGGTGTGCGATTGCCACGTTCCGGCGGGGCAGGCTGCCGCGTTGGCCGAGGCCCGGGCGCACCCGTCGCAGGGGCGAT
>JAUWQU010000181.1 GCA_030610965.1 Phycisphaerae bacterium | reverse complement strand
GTCGTTGCCGTCGGCTTCGGCTCGCGGTTCAGCGACGCCCAGATGGGCGCCTCGCCCGATATCGTGCCCAACCCCCAGCAGCGGAAGGCCTTCGAGTTCGAGTTCGCACTGCTCCGCCTGATAGTCGAATCCCGCCTGCCGGGCTCGCCGGCAACCGCGCCCGCCGCCGCCCCGACGGAGGCGCCGGGCAGCCCATGATCCCCACGCCCCAGCGAATTCGCAGCAACCGGCGATGGTCGGCTGTGCTGGCAGCTATCGTCGCCGCGGCCATCGCGGGCGTGGGATTCTCGGTGGCCCTGGGCCCGGTCGTCGCGGGCGTCATGCTCGCGGTCGGATGCGCCGCCGGGGCGATGCTCTATCGCTACGGCACGCGATTGATGCGCCGCCGCAAGGCCATCGCCCGTCGCGGCCTGGCCGACAACCTCGCCGTCATACTCGACCGCCGCGTACCGTACTATCGGGGCCTCGACGCGGAGACCAAGGAGCGGTTCCGCCTGCTGGCAGCCATCTTCCTCGACGAGACGGCCATCACCGGCGCCGGCTGCGAGATCGACGACGCCGTGCGGGCCCTGGTGGCCGCAAGCGCGGTGATCCCCATCCTCGGCTTTCCGGACTGGGAGTACTCGACTCTCCGCGAGGTGCTGGTCAAGCCGGGCGAGTTCGTCGCGCGGACGCGCGAGAGCGACGAGGACATGGACCCGCTGCTGGGAATGGTCGACCACAGCGGGGGCACGTTCCACGGCACGCTCATACTGTCGAAGGAGGAGCTCGTCCGCGGCTTTTCCAGGGCGCACGACAAATCCAACGTCGGCATCCACGAGTTCGCCCACCTCGTCGACGAGGGCGACGGCGAAATCGACGGCATCCCAGCCTACCTGCCGCGAGAGCACATCCGCGACTGGATGGCCATGGTCAGCCGACAACTCGACCTCCGGGAGCAAACCCACAAGGCAAGGCAGCGCGACGAGCACCGCCGCCGCTACGGCCCCGAAAGCGACGACTGGGACGACCCCCAGCCGGCCCGCGAGCAGCAGAGCCCGCCGGCAGCGGATGAGCCCGACGACAGCGGCCAGCCGGATGAAGACTGGTCCGACATGCCCGCCTACGCGTTCACCAACGAGCAGGAGTTCTTCGCAGTCGCGACCGAGTACTTCTTCGAGGCTCCCCGCCAACTAGCCGCCCGTCACCCGAAGCTCTACGAAATGCTTAGCCAAACCTTCCGCCAGGACCCGGGGAAGATGGATCATTCGAACTGACACCACCTGAGGCTTGCCGCCTCGTAGCGTGCTGTGGTGATGCGACTGCGACGCCTTCGACGAGGCGCAACCACGTGGAGTGCGGCGGCTGTGACGCCGCTTTGGATTGTTCGTTCGATCAGCGCGGCTTTGCATGGGCACTGGCTTGGGGGTGCTCTCTCGGCCTCGATCCAAAGCGGTGTCGTTGCCACCGCACTCCATATTTACGTCCGCGCCGGCCGGCGTTGTTTGCGCTCGAAGGCGCCTCCGGCATTCGTAGTGTGCCCGTAAGGGCATATTCGACAGCGCGACGCTCCCGGCAGATGCCAAGGAGCCCGAACCGCGTGAGAATCATCTGGAATGCGTACTAACTCCGACGTCTGCGCCTCCTAATGATCGCCAGGCCGCCGAGGCTGAGCAATATCAGCGTTGCCGGCTCGGGCACGACCGTCAGGCCCTTGATGCAGAAGTTGGCCGAGCCGGTTATCTCCCGCCCGACGTCCTCGCCGTACAGGTACAGGCCGTAGAGGTCCACCCAGTTCGTGCCGTCAGAGTAGAAGCTCTCGCCCGGTGCGGCATCGGAGACGATGCTGCCGTCGGTCACGGCCGGGGCGCCCAGCAGGACCGGTACGGTGGACGTGCAGTCGATTGCCTGCCCGCCGTCGGAGAGTTCGACGAGAATGTAGAAATCATCGCCGTCATTCATCGCCACCAGATTTTCCAGGTCCACCGTGTGGAAGCCCGTGACCGCGATCGTCCCGGTTGCGCCGCCGATTTCTTCGGACAAAGCGCCGCCGTCGAACGTGTCGTATACCCGCACGGTATAGGTCACGTCGTCGGCAGCCGTGCAGAAACTCACCGCCTTCAGCGGGTCGTCACCGTCGGCCGTGAAGGCGTTGAACGCCGTCGATACGTTGTCCAGCGTTTGGCGCCAGCCGTGCGTGTCGTGATAGTACACGCTCGAATACTGCATCGGCTCGACGTTCCTGAACGACACGGCCCCCATCTCGGGATGATGCCCGGCGTGCTTGTCGTAGTAGGATATCCACAGGTGCCCGTCGCCGTTCCACGTGCTGCCCCAACTGTTTTTGCACAGCCAACCGCCGGGGCCCGGGGCGCCGCTGAACGTTATCGTGTCGTCCCAGCCCACGATCGCAACCGAGTGGTTCGGCGGTTCCGACGTGGCTTCCGGCTGGTAGTGACTCGTGCTGCCGTAGCCCGAGGCGTAGTAGCAGGTGCCCATTGCGCCGTAGTCCATCAGCGCGCTCTTGATCGTATCGATGTTGCTGATGTCGTCGCCGTTGGGGCCCGCGGTGTACCACTCGACGTCGCCGACGTAGTAATAGTGATAGCTCTCAAGGCTCCGCGCCGGCGCCGGTTCGTTCGATGGGCAGTCCAGATCCCGCACGGCCCCGTCGCCGCGGGAGATGTATGCCGTCGAGACGCGGTAGTCCCCGCCCATGTGCACCACCAGCCCGTTGCCGGCCTGCGCGGTCGGCGTCGTGTCGTCGTTGTTGTACTCGTTGAACCCGTTCCACCAGTCCAGGTGGTACTCGGCCAGGTTCGGCTCGCCCGCCTCGCCCGCCGTCGCCCAATCGCCGGTGATCAGCAGGTTGCTCTCGATGGCCGACATCGTGCCGTGTGCCCAGCAGGTCCCGCCTTTCTGGCTCTTGACCGACGTGCTGAGTCCGAAATCTCGCAGGTCGTAGGTGACCGGCAGGTCTCCGTAGACCTGTCCCGATAGAAGCAGCATTGTCGCCATCGCCGCAACGCACCAGATGTGTCTTTTTCTCATGATCATTCCTTCTGTTTCTCCGTAATTCTTCGCGTACTGGCCGCGCGGTAAGGCGACCACAATTGCGCTTTGAGGAACTAGGCCGGGTGGCCTAGGCCAGAAGATACGACTGAGCGAGTGCCGCTCCGGCCCGAAGAAGAATGGTATCCGCCGCTCCAAAAGCGAATCCGAGCAACTCAATTCTACCACATCTTCCAGCTAAGTCAAGACGTTACGCGCCATTTTCCGCCCTTTTCCCGGCTCGTGAGCGAAAGATACAGGGAACGAAATGACACCACTTCCAGTATGTCGTATACTGGCCGGACCATGAAACCGAACATCGTATTCATCCTGACTGACGATCAGGGGTGGAAGGATTTGTCCTGCACGGGCAGCTTGTATTATCGCACGCCGCATATCGATCGGCTTGCCGACGATGGCGTGCTGTTTACGCAGGCGTACTCGGCTGCGCCGATATGCAGCCCTTCGCGCGGGGCGATCTATAGCGGGCAGTACCCGGCGCGGACGAAGTTCTCGGCCGTGGTGCGGCCATGCGTCGAGCCGAACGCGGGCTTGCAGCAGATGAGCAAGCCGCAGACGGGCAACCTCCAGACTCGCGAGGCGCAGCACCGCCACTGCCTTCCGCCGGACGTGCCGACTATCGCCGAGCTGCTCGGCCCGGCGGGGTATCGCACGGGGTTCGTGGGCAAGTGGCACTGCGGGTGGCAGCGAGCCCACCAGCCCGACAAGCGCGGCTGGGATTACGCGGTGGGCTTCCGCACCGTGCCCACGGGCACGCGGGGGCACTTCGGCAGGGACTTCATCGAGTTCCGCTGCAAGGGGCTCGACGACCTGGCCGAGGATGCCTACATGACCGACGTGCTGACCGACCGGGCCGAGGCGTTTATCCGCCAGGCAGCCGGCGCGGACGATGGTCGGCCGTTCTTCCTCGTGCTCTCGCACTACGCCGTCCATCAGCCGCTCGACGCCCCGGCCGAGCTGGTCGAGAAGTACCGCAACCTGCCGACGACCGACCACGACAACCCCATCTACGCGGCCATGCTGGAGAAGGTGGACGACAGCGTCGGGCGGATCGTCGCGATCCTGGCCGAGCTTGGCGTCGACCGCGACACGATGGTCGTCTTCACGAGCGACAACGGCGGGCTCTCGCCGAAATCGACGTCCAACTACCCGCTGATGGGCGGCAAGAGGTGCTGCTACGAGGCCGCGATGCGCGTGCCGCTGATCGTCAAGTGGCCCGCGGCCGTGAAGCCAGGCCGGCGGGAATCCACGCGAACCGTCGCGGTGGACTTCGTGGCGACCTGGCTCGAGATGGCCGGCGTGAAGACGCCCGCGAACCTGCCGCCCGACGGCGTGAGCCTGCTGGGCCTGCTGACCGGCTCGCGCCGCCCGGCCGAGCGGCCGATCTTCTTCCACCACCCGCACTACACCCACGCGGCCGGGCCGTTCTCGTCGGTCATCGACAACGATTGGAAGCTCATCCGCTTCTACAACGACACCGCCGGGCGCGACCAGTTGTTCGACCTCGCCGCCGACCCATTCGAGCAGGACGACCTGTCGGCAGCCCGACCCGCCCAGGCCGAAAAGCTCCGCAAGATGCTGGATGAATGGCTCGCGGAAACCGACGCCGAAATGCCCCAACCCAACAGCGAATTCAAACCCGCCGAGCCGCCCCTGAAAGACAAACGCTTCACCTGGGAACTGGCTTTGAAGGAGCGTGCCGAACACCAGCGCAAACTGCGAGCGTCCGAGGCGGGCAGGCAGACGGACTGACGGGTGGCGCAATTCGGGGGGCCTGTCGCGGGGTTTTCGCCTCCGTCCACGGATGGGGCGATGGAATGCTTCCACCGCACCATTCGAGGCGGCTAAGGCGCCAGGTAAAGTCCCATAACATCTACCGCCCAGTGAAAAAACACAATCCCGACCGGCAGCGGCGTGAGGGACAAGACGATGGCCAGGACTGCCAGCCACCGCCAGTACCGCCGGGTGAGAACAAGGCCGCTGATCGCAACAGGCAACCCAAACAAGGCCGACCATCCAGCTATGGTAAAAGCCTTAGCTGTTTGACCCATGGGGCGGATCGACGTTCCCCTGGGCAGTGTGAACAGGTCTGACCAATTCTCTACTGCGGCCACGTTTGCCGCAATTGCTATGAGAAGGCTCACTGCCACCAGCGCCCTTCCCGTCAGCCCAAAAACTCTGCGATCTTTGCCCACGTCGTTCATGTGTCGCTCTATTCGCTATACGTGGTCCGCGGACGACTACTCGGGATGTTCATTTCTCCCCGTACGTCGACGGCACGCCGTCTTTGGGGACTTCCATGCCGGCGGTCCAGACTATGGCGTTCAGGACCATTGTGCGGAAGGGCTTGATCTTCCAGTTGGCGTGGAAGTGCCCGCCGGTGAAGCCGAAGCCCCGACCGCCGCCTTTACGCTGGACGGCCCAGGCGAGAGTCTCGCTCTTGGGTTTGTCCTTGGGCAGCTTGGCTGTCATGATGGGCGCGAGGCGCTTGTCGTCGGCCTTGAAGCGGATCCGGTAGTAGTATTCGTCCTTGGCGGTGAAGGCCTTCCATCCCCGGCAGATTGGGTGATCCGGCGAGGCGGGAGAGGTCTCCACCTCGTTGATGGGGTTCTTGGAATAGCCGTTCTCGTAGTACCCGCCGGTCCACGTGAGGAACTCCTCCTCCGTGCCTTTGGGCGGGGCGACGGCGAAGTGCAGGCACATCAGGCCCGTCCCGCCGGCCATCAACTGCCGCACTGCCGCCAGCCGCTCGGGTTTGGCCAGGCAGTGTTTGGTCCATCCGTCGGAGTAGACCACAATGGTTGACGCCCCGTTCATCTCGGCCGGGTCGTCAGGCCAGCCCTTCTCGAACAACTCGACGGTCACCTGCCCGTCGCCGTAGGCCTTCTCCAGCGCCTGCTTCAGGACGGCAAGGCCGCCGGGATGATCGTGAATGCCCTTGCCATGGCTCTTGGCGCCGGCAAGCAGGACGATCTTGGGCACCTTCTTATCTCCCTTCGTGTCAGCCGCTGCGGGCGCGGCCTGAGCGCGCGCCTGGCCGGCCGCGGCTGCACAGGCAATCGCGGCGGCCGCGAGGATAAACAGCGAGACAAGCTTGCCGCGGTAGTTGCGTTTCATCGTCATAGCTCCAGACTAAGCATGGCTTGATGCTTTGTCATCCGTCTTGTGATGGGTGCCATGCTTCCGGCTTTGCGGAAGCATGTCTTGGGGCCTTCCGGATCGGTCGGCATGCTTCCGCAAACAGCATGCGGAAGCATGGCACCACGCACCCCGAGCGGAGGCCGTGGAAGCCCGCGGACAGATCGCTAACTTTTGGTTTTCGGCTTGGCGGGGCGCTTTCTCCGGCCCCCGCCTTTGTATTGGTATGTGTCGAACACCTCGGCGCCGCCGATGATGCGGGGGTCGCCGGTGGCCTTGAGTTCTTCGGTCAGTGCGGCTGAGAGTTTCTTGAGCGTATCGGCGTAGGCGGGGTCGGCGGCGACGTTCTTGAGTTGGTCGGGATCGGCCTTGACGTCGTAGAGTTCCTCGGCCGGTCGCTTGCCGCACGCCAGCTCGAACAGCGGCTTTACGGCGGGCTCGTCGCGGTTGGCGAGCATGTACGACTTCGTCGGTCCGCCGTCGATGTCGCGGAAGGCCTTCGGGTCGCCGGCGGGCCAGCGGTCCGGCGTGAAGTTGCGGATGTAGAGGTGGCCGGCCGTGCGGATGGCCCGCATGGGGTAGCCGAAGCGCCCCTCGCGGCACGGTGTGTGTCGTTCCATGCCGGTCAGGACGTGGTCGCGTTTGGGGTCGACCTGCCCGCCGCCTTGAGCCGTCAGGACGTTCACGAAGCTGCGTGCGGTCATGCAGGGCCGCGCCTTGAGTCCGGCGGCTTCGAGGAACGGCGGGCACAGGTCGGCGAGGCTGACGAAGTCGTCGACGGCCCGCCCGCCCTTGACTCGCTTCGGCCAGCGCACGGCGAGGGGGACGTTGGTCCCGCCGTCGTAGAGGTTGGACTTGCATCTCGGGAAGGGCAGGCCGTTATCGCCGGCGACGACCACCAGCGTGTTGTCCAGCTCGCCGGCGTCCTCGATGGCCTTGATGATCTGACCGGTATCGCGGTCGAAATGCTGGACCGCCAAGAAGTAGTCGCACAGGTCCGAGCGCGTCTCTTGGCAGTCGGGCAGGCAGCCGGGGACGCGAACGTCTTCGAGCTTCATGCCGCTTGCGACGCCGGAGCCCT
>JAUWQU010000776.1 GCA_030610965.1 Phycisphaerae bacterium | reverse complement strand
CTGTCCGAGCTCATCGAGAAGCTCCGCGAGGCCAAGACCATCCAGATTCTCATCGAGGCCAGGTTCATCACGGTCGACAACAGCTTCCTCAACAGCGTCGGCGTGGACCTGGACTTCTACTTCAACCTCGGTTCGGACATGGTCCCCGGCGCCGCGACGGACCCGTGGACCGGCGCATCGGTGCCAGGCCCCGGCGCCAGCGCCTGGGGCCCCGGATTCCCGGGCAACCAGAAGTTCAGCCCTATGGGGGTGCAGCAAGACTCGGTGTCGTTCATCAACGGCGTCAGCACGGGCACGGGCACCAACATCGGTTCGCTGGTCGGCGCCCCGGCCCTGAGCGTCGGCGGGACCTTCCTGGACGACATCCAGGTGGACTTCCTGGTCCAGGCCACGCAGGCCCGCTCTTCGACGCGGCAGTTGACCGCACCGAGGATCACGCTTATGAACGGCCAGAGGTCTTACATCACCGTCGCCCGCCAGCAGGCTTACATTCGCGAGTATATCCCGATGGTCTCGGGCAACTCGACGGCTTACAGGCCGGTCGTCGACTACATCCCCACCGGCGCCGTGCTAGACGTGGCGGCGACGGCCTCGGCCGACCGGCGATACGTCATGATGACCATCCGCCCGCAGGTGTCCACACAGGAAGGCCAGCCCAGGGTTCTCTACATCGGTTTCGACCCGAACACGGTGGTGTCGGTCACTAACGCCCAGTCCCTGCCTATCGAGCTTCCGACGGTCGTCATCCAGCAGCTCGAGACCAGCGTATCGGTCCCGGACGGCGGCACGCTCCTGCTCGGCGGGCAGGCTTCGGCTGGCGAGGCCGAACGAGAAATGGGCGCCCCGGTCCTCAGCAAGATCCCGATCATCAGCCGTTTGTTCGACAACCGCACCATCGTACGCGATCAGCGAACGCTGCTGATATTGGTCAAGCCCAAGATCATGATCAGCGAGCAGGCCGAACGCAACGAGAAGCTCTATGTCCAGGAGCCCATGTTGCCGTAGCCGCACGCTCCCGGCAGCCGAAAGGCGACTCGGTTCAGTAAACAATCAAGGCCGCGGCTCCTGATGGGAGTCGCGGCCTGGTTTATGTTATAATCGATGAATTGTCCGCGGTTGCCGGGTGACCGGGGCGGGCGAGGCCCTATGCCACGCCAAGGCGCGCGGACGCGCCGACTTTCGTTGATACGCCAATCGCGGCGGAGGTATCTCCTCGCCGCCGGAGACAAGCATGACACGTTTGCTGTGTGCGACCCTGTCGCTTCTGGCCTCAGTGGCGGCCGGCGATGCCGCCGATGCCAAGAACCCGCCGGCAAGCCAGCCGGCGCCGAAGGTTGTGCGGAACGGACAGGTCCGGGTGGACCTGAAGAACCGCCAGGTCTCTTTCGACACCGAGGTCTGCCTGGCCGAGGGAGCCCTGGAGTTCCTGCTCGTCCAGTGGCAGTCCAAGACGCATGAGAGCATCTTGCACACGAAAGCCAAGGCTTCGCACATCCATGCCGGCCTGCTGATGCTTGGCCTGGCTGCCGGCAAGCCGGCACGCTGGTCCGGGCTGCAGATGGGCGCGAGGTTCCTCCCGCCGGCCGGGGCGGGCCTGAAGCTCGATATGGTCTGGAAGGACGCCGATGGCAAGTCCCAGAGCTGCCAGGCCGGCAAGTGGCTCACCGGCCATGACGACCAGGAGATCGAGCGCCCCGAGCATTGGATATTCATCGGCTCGGACATCCTGCCGGGAGGACGCTACTGGGCCGAGCTGGATGGGGAGATCATCTCCCTGACGAACTTCCCCTCGGCGGTAATCGACGTACCTTTCCGCAGTTCGTCCGTCAACGACCAGCGCGGCATATACGCCAACACGAAGGAGATTCCTTCGCTGGGAACGAAGGTCGAGGTGGTCATAACCCCGGCCGCGGGCGCCGAAAACGCCCCCGACGCCCGCGAGACGGTGCTGATCGACCGGTTCGGGCACAGGCTGGTCAACGGGCAGGTGCTCACCGAAGACCAGCTCGAGCAGTGGGCATCCAAATACATCACCGCCCACGATCGCGGCATGGTTGTGATTCGGGCCGACGGCCTGACCCGGGTGTGGGACATCGCCGCGACCCAGTCGATCCTTCGCCTGGGCGGCGTGCGGGAGTTCGACATCCAGCGCGTCCGGCCTCCGTGGGACATTCTTCCCCGCGCGGCCGACCAGGCTAAGCACGCCATGGCCCAGTGGAAGGACAAGTTCGTCAATTATCGCGACCTGCTCGAAGATCCCGGCCGGGAGGCCGTGCGGACGCTGGCGCAGATCGAGGCCGAGCTTCGCCAACAGGAAGCACACAAAGAGCTTCTGAAGGATTACGCCACACGGCTCAAGGCGGCCCTGGCGACGTACAAGGCCACGACCCAGCCGGCGTCTTCGACGGGCGGCCCGGCCGAGGGCGGCAATTGACCCAGCCACCCGCCCAGCATGTCCAGCCAGGGCCCGCACCCGGCGCGGCGGCCGGCGCGGGTGTCAGGCGCCTGTGTGCCGACCACGCCTGGGCCGCGCCGGCGGCCGCCCTTGCCACGCTGGCGGTGGAACTGGGGGTCTTTGCCGCGGCTATGGCGGCGGGCATGCCACGCCTGCACGCCGCACTGGCTGCGCTGGCAACCTGCGTACTGTGGGTCGCGCTGGCGACGCCGGCCCTGGCCGCG
>JAUWQU010000679.1 GCA_030610965.1 Phycisphaerae bacterium | reverse complement strand
GCCAATCGGGAGATTGGCGTTCCCAGGACGGCCGGCGGGGAGTGTTTCCGGGGGGGGCGTTGGGGCGCGGTTCGGCCGGGGGCTCGTACTCGACGAAGAGTATCTTGAGCGACTCGTCGCGGTCCATTAGCATCGGTTTGGGCGATTCACCACGCGGCCTGCCGGCCTTGCTGGCCGAAAACGCAAGGCCGCACGTCCGGCAGGAATCGCCGTGGGACATGTCTTATCCTGCCACCTGTCCAGTTTGCCGCGAAGATGTCGCCGAGTGGGTAATCGAGTCCAAGTGGCCGTGGATTGCGGTGTTTACTTCAGGCAGGCCGGCCTTTCCGGGTGTTGGCCTCGCATCGCGCTGGGTGTAAACCCACAGAGCGGCTTACGCTTCTTACCTATGGCCCAGGCGGGTGGTTTTCCTATTGGCCGGGGCGCTTGCGGTGTCTAACATTAACACGGTTGGTTTCCACGCACGTCCTCGTGGCTCCAGGTAGCGGGCCGCGCAAAGGTTGTCATCGGTTGAGGGGGGTGAAGGCCCGATGCGGACAGAGTCGGTCGGCGGGCCTGCGAAACGCCGCGATTGCTACCGGGTGCAATTATGAAAGTGCCTGTCAGAATCATTCGAGAGCCGCAAGGCAGTTATCGCGCCTGGTGCCCGGGGTATCCGGGTTGCCTGGCGAGAGGCCCCTCCCAGGGCGAAGCGATTCGCAATGTGGCCGTTGTCATCCAGAGCTACCTTGCGAGCATGAACGTATCAGTTCCTTCGTCGCTGGAGACAGTTGTCATGTCTCAGTAAAGCCGCTGCCGCACAAGCCAGGGAAGGCGAGGGATAGCACTGTATCCACACGGATGGCTTGCAGTTGCGGTGGCCGTTGCGCGCGCCACAAGGCTTTAGCTCAGCCGGCCGGCGTGGGGTAAGTCAGCGAAGGGAAGGATGGATAGATCATGACTCGCTTGGCTGAGCAGGTGCGGATACGGGGCAGTGGGAGTCTGAAAGTCCCGCGCGGGTTGAGCGGCGAGGCCTTGGCTGCCTACCTGAGGATCCCGCCGGGCATTCAATGCGTTGAGGACCCGTCGTTCGAGGATCCCGACACGGCTGAGAGGCTCTTCGGGCCCGAGGCCGAGGACGTGTACGTTCCGGCCTGGTGCTGCCCGCCGGAGGTGCCGGAGGGCCGGCCGTCCGGCAGGGGCAGGGCCCGTCCGATCAAGCTGACGGTCCGGCAGGAGGCAGTGCTGTTTCTCCGCTACAACTATGCCCGCTTGCGTCTCCAGCGGCTTATCGTGCAACAGTGCCGCCGCTGCTGCCTCAGCCGTGGCGTGGCGATGGTGAAGTGGTACCAGCGGGCGCTGCGGTCTCGCGGCGAGTTGGTGCGGGCCAACATGGCCCTCGTTCTGGCGATGGCCAAGCGGGCGAACATTCCGTCGGTGGAGTTTCCGGAACTGGCCAGCGAGGGCAACATGGCCCTGCTGCGGAGCATCGAGAAGTTCGACGTCGCCCGGGGTTTCAAGTTCTCCACGTACGCCTGCCGGTCCATACTCAAGGCCTTCAACCGCCTGGCATCCCGCCACGGCCGGTATCGCCAGCGTTTCCCCGTGGAGTTCGACGCCGACATGCAGAAGCCGGACCTGATGGCGAACAAGCACCAGCAGCAGTGGGACGAATCCGTCCAGGCGCTGCGGCAGATCCTCTGGTGCAACCTCGCGGCCATGACCGACCTCGAGCGGCGGGTCGTGATGTTCCGCTTCGGCCTGGCTTCCGAGAACGATCGGATGACGCTTTCGGATATCGGAAAGAAGGTCGGCTTCAGCAACGAACGCGTCCGCCAGATACTCAATGGCTCGCTGCAAAAGCTGCGCGAGTCGCTGCACAGACGTTTCCTCGCCGGCTAGCGGAACCCCGGCGGGGCCTTGCCGACGATGGCTGACATCGTCCGCGCCGTCGGCCATTTGTCATAGCAGCAGGCCATCGGTCGCCACTCGAATGAGCCGGAATCAGGTGTTCATCTTGCCCAGGCTGGGTTTTGGAACCATACGCCTGAAGGATCTGTCGGTTTAGTCATGAGCCAGAACACATTCAAAGGACTTACGAGCGACCACGACCGCGAAAGCACTTGTAAGTCTAGAGACGCAAATTCCGTGCCGACTAAACCGACAGGTCCTGAAACGCTGAACTTTCAGAATCTTTGCGTATTATGAGCGGAACTGTGCTATAAATAGGAAGTTCGCGCGGTTGCTGTATGGGCTGGTAAATCAGATGTTTGGCCCACGCGGACGTCATGTCAGAAGCTGTGTAAATTGGCCACGCCGGCAGTGTGCCAGCAGAGTCAAATGTTTGTGCTGTCGTTAGTTGGAGTGCGAGTTTGTTGCAATTCGCGGGCCTTGCCCCACGTTTGCAGACCGTCTGGTTAGAGTGTCGCAATATAGCATCTAAAGCCCTTGCGGTAAAGGGCTTGAGTTTGTTTGCCCTGTCTGTATGGAGGTGTCGGCGGACTGATCGAGGCTTCCGCTCTTGTGGTGTGCTTCGCGTTGGTGTCAGGCAGGCATGGCAAAAAGCGTCACTTCATGGAGGCAGGGTCAGCAGCCATGGCGTTGCGATGAAGAGGAGGTAACGTAACTGGTGCTCTGCTGGAAGTGTGAGAACCATCAGCAGAGACAGGTACGTCACGTGACAGAGCGTACGAGAGGCCAGAGGTGATACGAGGAATCACATTCATCGACGGAGTAATGGCTGGTTCCGATGAGATCGCCGCTTGGCCATGCCTGTGTTCATTACTGTCGTATCTGACAATGTGTCCCATCATGCGAGAATCCGGTGGTCTGATACAGGCGAAGGCTCTTTGCCTTCGGGAGATAAAACATGTCCCCTAACTCACACGTCGTTGGTTTGCTTCGGTCTCTCTATGCCAAAGTTCTGACGCGCCAGCGCTGCAAGCGATTGGCCGATCAGTCGGGGCTGGCCATCCACCGCCGTTGTGCCGAAGCGCTGCTGGAGAGTCTGGAGCCTCGGCTCCTGCTATCGACGACGCCGACGCTGATGGGGCTTGAGAGCGTCCACTTCGCCGGGTCTGACGCGGCCGAGGTCCTCCACCTTCGTATGTCTGCGGGCCTGCTGGAGTTCAGCCCC
>JAUWQU010000651.1 GCA_030610965.1 Phycisphaerae bacterium | reverse complement strand
CGTTCGGCCCGGTGGAGGTAAAGGCCGTCGTCGGCGGGGCGATCGTGCCGGTCTGCGTGGAGGGCCAGTACGTCAAGTCCGGCGCCAATCGCTACATGACCCTGAAGTTCGGCGCCGCCATGCAGGGCAAGTGCAGCTTCGGTGGGCGAGAGCTGCCCGTTCGGATCATCGACGGCGACAACAACCTCGAGCCCGGCAACGCCTGGCAGAAGCGAGCCTTTGGCAAGAACGTCGCCATCGTACCGGGCGATACCGTGGCTGTTGACGTTGGCGACGGCACGTTCGCCAAGGACGTCCGCCAGGCCTGCTACGGCTCGCCGGTAGAGGTCGACGGCAAGTGGTACGACGTGACCGTCTCGGCCGACGGCAAGCGGATCGCCGCCAAGCCGGTGGCGGTGGTGGCCGGGAAGATACACATCAACCACCCCAAGTGGTCGTGCATGCTGATCGGCGACAAGTACGTTATACCGCTGGAGGGCGGCGCCGAGCCGGTCGCCATCCCGGCCGGCGAGTACGTCATGCGAACCTACGAGGAATTCTCGGCCGCCAACGAAAAGGGCCAGCGGGCGCGCCTGGCGGTCAGGCTCTCCCCGTCCGCCAAGGCCTCGCAGGTGAAGATAGAGAGCGGCAAGACCGCCGAGGTGGCAATCGGCTCGCCTCTGAATGGAACCGTGAAGGTAACCAGGCGAGGGGGCCAGTACATGCTGGGGCTGGCCCTGACGGACGTAGCGGGCAGGGCCATCGCGGGCCTCGCCACCTACGGCGGCGGCAGGCCGCCCAAGCCGCAGGTAGTCGTGAAAGACGCCGCCGGCGAGGAAACCTACGAGGCATCGCTTGAGTATGGCTGAGGCTTCGCCTGTTCGCGCTCGTGGCGAGCGCCCAACACGCTTAGTGGAACCTACATCGTTTCCCTGAAGTACGACACCAGCCCGTTTGTGATGGTCGTAACCGACAGCAAGCTTAAAGCAGACTGACCGCGCCACTCCCCCGCGTTGCATTTGCATGGTTCGGCGGACCGGCGCGAGGGAGAGAGGCGGATGGCGCAAGTAGACCTCGCCAAGCGACGCCGCATAATGCAGCGTTCGATGAAGCTCGGGCATTGCATCTGCGACCCCCGCAGGCCATGCCCGTGCGACGTGTTCAAGCAGGACGGCATCTGCCCGTGCGCAGGCGAGAAACCAACGCCCGTCGCCGCCGCCGATGTCAAGCTGCTACAACTCGTCCACAACGCCGGCTGCGCGTCGAAAATAGCGCCCAGCGACCTCGAAGCCGTCCTCGGCCGCCTGCCCGCCGTCGAAGACCCAGCCGTGATTTCCGGCATGCCGTCCGGCGACGACGCGGGAATCTACCGGATCACCGACCAGACGTGCCTCGTCCAGACCGTGGACGTGATGACGCCCTGCGTGGACGACGCGTACACCTTCGGCAGGATTTGCGCAGCCAACTGCCTTTCGGACGTTTACGCGATGGGCGGCGTGCCTCGCACGGCCCTGAGCATACTGGCGTTCCCGTCGGAGACTCTCGACGGGGACATCATCTACCAAATGACCCGCGGCGCGATGGATGTGTTCGCCGATGCCAACGTCGCGCTGATCGGCGGGCACAGCATCAAGGACGAGGAGATCAAGCTTGGCTTCTCGATAACCGGCACGGTCTCGGCGGCCCGCGCCGTGCGGCACGAGACTGCCAAGCCCGGCGACGTACTGGTGCTGACCAAGCCGCTGGGCGTGGGCGTGCTCGGCTTCTGCCGCCAGATAGGCCGGCCCGGCGGCGACGCCAGGTGCCAGGCCGAGTCGATGGCGACGCTGAACCGCGCCGCCGCAGAGGCCATGAACGAGGTCGGCGCCTCGGCCTGCACGGACGTAACCGGCTTCGGCCTGTTCGGCCATCTCATCAGCCTGTGCCGACACTCGGGTGTCACGGCCCAGATTTCCGCCGACCGCCTGCCCGCGTTCGACGGGGCCCTGGAAGCCCTGGCCGATGGCGTGGTGCCTGGCGCGATCGAGAGGAACACCGAATATGTCGGCGACGACCTGAGCATCGCCGAGGGAGTCCCAGAGGCCAACGTGCTGCTGGGCTACGACGCCCAGACATCCGGCGGGCTGATGATATGCGTGCCCGCCGAGAGGCACGAGAAACTCGTCGCGGCCCTCAAGGCCCGCCACACGCTGGCGGCGACCATCGGGCGGATCGTCGAGAAGTCCGACGGAAAGATCGTGGTGACCCTGGCCGGACAGGACGCCTCGGCCGCGCCGGTCACGGAAATCGTCGACGAACTTCCCCACGCCGCCGCGAAGGCCGCGGACGAGCCATGTTGCGCATCGGCCGACGGCAAGAACGGGGCGGGCGAAGTTTGCTGCGCGACGCCGGCCGGCAGTGCCGCCCCCGCCCGCGCCAAGTCTGCGACCGACGGTAACAGCACCGTCGCCAGCACGATCGAGGCCTGGACGGCCATGCTGCGGTCGAGCGCCGACGACGGGGCGATCGACGCCAAGACCAAGGAACTCATCACCTATGCGCTGGTGATCCTGCATCGCTGCGGGCCTTGCCTGCGAATCCACCACGAAAAGGCCCTCAAGATGGGCATCACGCCGGAGCAGTTGGCCGAGGCGCTGTGGTTGGCGGTCTTCATCGGCGGCGCGCCGGTCAAGATGTTCTACGATGAAGCCCTCGCCGCCGCGCCCGCGCCCCAAGCCCAAAAGCCCAAAGGCGGCGCATGCTGCGGGTGAGGTCCCGCCAGGGGCAGAGAGGCCCTGAGGCTCGACAGCCTCAGATCCCCGAAAAGCCGGGCCCTGGGATTGGATGCCCCTGAGCTTCGGTTGTATGTACGGAGGCGAATGGGAATCGAACCCACCCGGGACTTTGTTGAGCCCCACACTGGTTTTGAAGACCAGGGGCGCCACCAGGCTACCGTTCACCTCCATCTTGTGAACAACCGACGGAATACCCGATGTTTCCTCCACTTGCAAGTCCTTTCCGCCTTCACCAACACACGGTTGCGAACCTTGCCTATGTTGCCCAGTGTTGCAGGATATTGCCCCTGCGCGCTGCGCATGCGCTGCGCGCTGCGCGGCCATTTCGGCCGGGGCGCCGTCGCCGGCGGCGGGCTTGCCATAGGTTCCCGTCGCGCGGGCGGCCTGCCGCTCGCGGTCGGGCTTCTCAGGCTCGAATCGCGGCAGTGCGTCCAGGGCCGCC
>JAUWQU010000808.1 GCA_030610965.1 Phycisphaerae bacterium | reverse complement strand
GGCGGCCGCGGAGGACGGTTGCGTCAGCCTCTTTACCGGCAAGGCCCGGGCGGGCTGGGCCGGAGACTCACGGCTGTGGAGCGTCAAGGACGGCGTCATCCGCGGCGAGACGACGGCCGAGGTCAGGGCCCAGGGCAACACGTTCCTGATCTGGGACGGCGGGAAGCTCAGCAACTTCACGTTGAGGCTGAGATTCCGGGTCGGGCCCCGCAACAACTCCGGCGTCCAGTTCCGCAGCGAGCGCAAGGACACCGGCGCCTCCAAGAACAAATGGGTCGTGAAGGGCTACCAGTGCGAGGTTCAGGAACAGCCCGGCAAGGTTGGGTTCCTGTACGACGAGAGCCGCCGCGGCTGGCTTGTGAACGTCGGCGACCTGATGGTGATCGACCGCGAGGGCGACAAGCTCGACAAGCGCGTCGTCAGCAAGATCTCGGACAAGGCCCAAATCATCAAGGAAGGCTACTACAAGAGCTACAAGACGGATGAGTGGAACCAGTACGAGATCACCTGCCGGGGCAATCACATCCTCGTCAAGCTCAACGGCTACCAGACAGTCGAGCTGATCGACAACGACCCGAAGGACCGCACGCTCGAGGGCATCCTGGCGCTTCAGCTTCACGCCGGATCCCCAATGTGGGTGGAGTTCAAGGACGTCGAGGTCCGCAAGCTGCCGGAGAACTACGGCGAGGCGACGCTGCTGTTCAACGGCAAGGACCTCTCCGGCTGGACGGTTCCCTTCGAGAACTGCAAGGACACCTTCAGCGTCAAGGACGCCGCCATCGACGTCACGGGCAAGCCCGCGGGCTATATTCGCACGGAGAAGGGCCACACCAACTACGTGCTCCGAGTGCAGATCCGCCACATCCGCAAGTGCAACTGCGGCGTGCTCGTCCGCATGACCGGCCAGGACAAGGTCTGGCCGAAGTCCATCGAGTGCCAGGGCGCCAAGGACAACATGGGCGACATCTGGAACATCGACCGGTTCCCCATGAAGGCGGCCAAGGACCGCACGAAGGGCCGCCGGACCGTCAAGATGCACGAGACGAACGAGCGCCCCGTGGGCGAGTGGAACCAGTACGAGATATACCTCAACCAGGGCGATCTGAAGATCTACGTCAACAACCTGCTCCAGAACGAGGCCACCGACTGCCAGGTGGTTCCGGGCAAGATCTGCCTGCAGTCCGAGGGCGGCGCGATCCAGTACCGCAACATCGTGATGATCCCCATCCTCGACGGCAAACCCGCCGAGGCGGGCAAATAGCGCCATCCATGAAGCACGACGCGTAAACTCCGCGCCATGCTGGTTCCCAACGTCGGGCAATCGCCTCATTCCGGCCTTCGACGGCTCTTCGCGAGCTTAGGAATCGAGCGAACAATAGGCTGGGCCGCTACACAACCCCCTATGACGCGAGCCCCAGGGGGGTGGCAGAAACGCAGACCACCGAATTGGCGTCCCGTTGGTTTCTGTCGCCCCGTAGGGGCTGGGATTATAACCTATCGCACATCGGTGGCTTACGCCACCGGCTATGCTCTTGCGGCCCCTGCGGGGCCGAAAACAAGTCAGTTTGAGTATGAACCATGAAGTGAACGAAGACTAATAGCCTGTCCTTCTGACCCCTTCTTTCCTCATTCGTTTTCTGTTCTCACCTTCGCCCTTCGGGATTTCCCGGATGGCCTCATGCCCACGGCCGTCGCGCGCCTTTTCGATGATTCTATCACGTTTCCGGACAGCGGCAAGCTCTTCCTGCACGTAGACTTCTTTGGTTGCTGCGGCGATCCTGCGGATCAGCTTCCCATGACCCAACTCCCGGAGAACATGCCGCCGCGCCCCCCACTGCCATGTTCGGCCTTTTGAGCCGCTGATAGAAGTTGAATCGCTTCCACGCGGGAAGCCACTGCGAAGATTCTGTCTTGACAGAGTGACGTTTCTCATAGAAGGTCGTGGCGATCAGCCCCGGCGTGCCGGTGGAAAACATTCGCACCACGTACGAGGCCGTGCGGGCCTGACCCCTGACGAAAGGAGCGACAATGGCTAACGTGAAAATCGCATGCCTGGGTGGCGGGAGCCTGTACTTCCCGCGGGCGTTGGGCGATCTGGTCGTCAGCGAGGACCTCGCCTGCAGCGAGATCGTCCTGTACGACCTCGACGGCGCCAAGTCGGAGATGATGGCGGCGCTGGGGCGGCGGTTCGCCGACGAGGCGGGCACACGCTTCACCGTCCGCGCCACCGACGAACTGTCCGACGCCATCGACGGCGCGAGCTTCGCCATCACCAGCATCGGCGGCAGCGGCGCCGAAATCACCGAGAACGTCTACCATTCCTACTACCACGCCGCGGACATGCACGTCGCGGCGAAGTACGGCATTCACCAGGTCGTCGGCGACACGGCCGGGCCCGCGGGCATGATGATGGGCCTGCGATCGATCCCGGCGTACATGGACATCTGCCGCGAGATGGAGCGGCGCTGCCCGAACGTAGTGCTGCTCAGCCACTCCAACCCGATGGCCATGCTCT
>JAUWQU010000270.1 GCA_030610965.1 Phycisphaerae bacterium | reverse complement strand
GCCTGCCGGACAACGCTCTTGCAGGCCCTGCGGGCTTCGACCGCCGAAGTCCCCCGCATCACCTGCTCCAGTTTCCGATCGAACGCCGTGATCTCGGCTTCGGGAATGGGCGAGGCCCGCTCCGCGGCCTCGCACAAACTCAAACATCCAAATACCCACATACCCGAAAGAAGCACCCAAGTGCCCAAGCATCCAAGTACCCAACTCGGGAAGTCGCGACCCGGCAAGCATTCGTGTCTTCTCGTGTCCATTCGGGGGGCTCTATTCTTCCTCTTGCGAGCCGCCCGCGTGCGACTCTGCCGGGGGGCGGGGGGTTTACGGCGACCCCATGCTGTGGGTGAACTGCGTGTCCAGCGTCCATCCGCCAAGGTCGTTGAAGGATTCCGCCTCGATCAGAAGGGCATGTTCGTTCATAGGACCTTTCTCTGCATTTCTGCCATCGGCTTCAACTTAAAGTACTTGATACTAAGTCCTTTATTCGGGGTTTTCTGGGTATATAAGATCTGGTTTCGTCCCTCTTTCAATTCGAGTTCAACGGGTTTGGTATCCATCCAGTCGGCTTTGGTGTAGGGAATGTCGACATCCACGAGAGTTCTCCTGTTGACGCGAAGCAGGAATTGTCTGTCCACGGTAACGCTACATACATGCGCGGTGAATTCGTACTTTCCGGCTTTGGGGAGAGATATAGTGTAGCTGAGCAATTCCGGTCGCCCGCCGCCGAGGCTGTAATGCACCTGTATCGCATCCCCGTCTATGGTCTCCATGAATCTTATCTTCTCACCGTTCTTCGGTGATCTACATGCCGCTACGGGAATGGTTATTGTGCCATCCTTGGCCACGGTGATCTTCCGAAACTTCTCAGGGATCACTAACTGCTCGATCTTTTCCTTCTCGCTACTCACATTAGATTCTGCGAGTTCCTCACCCGTCGCCCCTATGTCTTCTATTTTCTGATCTTCGACGATGGCCTGTTTTCTGTAGAAACCAAGCAATCGCCAGAAACCACCGCTTGATCCGAGGTTACGCGGGGCATCTTCGCCCAGTGCTTTCCCTAACCGCTCACGCATCAGCACCTGTTTGAACCCCTCGGGATCTTGTTGCGCCTGTGATTCCAATAGAAAATCCATGGGTGGCATTCCATTGATGTGTTTGCAGAAATAAAAGTGTGGTCCCAGGACCGTCGTCCAACCGTCCGGAGTCCAGTGCGCCATGGCGCCATGACCCGGGGAGGGTGCGCGACGAGTAGGTATCCCAAAAGCATAGCCCGATATTTGCCCGACGAAAGCACGGGGGCCGCAGATACCGCCTTCGAGGAAAAAATCCTGTATTCTCGACAGGTTCAAATCGGGTCGTACGGGCCTCATGACTGAGCAGGTATAGGGAATGTCGGTTCTAACGATACGGCAGTAGCGCCATCTGTATTCCAGACGAGTGTGATCGGGACGGTAGTTGCGCAGCACCTTTCTAATCCAGTCGATATCTTCAAGCGTGTAGGAGTCTGGAAATACAAAGCGATAGTTCCATCCTGTACCGCCCAATTTAGAAAAGGCGGGATCCAGTATGCCGTCGTCGTATGCCTTCAGGTAATTCAGGTAGTACTTGACCAAGAACTCGGCTGCGGGAACGTCGGGATAGACATAGGTATCGCCCGTATACTGGAGGGATGCAGCCAAGGCCCAAACCTGAAAGAAACCCTCGTGAGAACGCTTGGTGGCTTCTTGAATGGCCGTGTAGTTTCGCATGGCCTGGCCGTAATTTCCCCCGCTGGCCCCTCCCAGCGTCATGACCTGCACGACGAGCTTGTCGTCATTGAGGAGCTTATCGATCAGCGCTTTGTCCTCTTTGCCCTTTTGCGCAAACTCGGCCAGGCGAGTCGGGGTGGCATGCGTCAGTAATGCGAATTTGGCCATGATGGTCTGCTCTTTCTCGCCGACGAGAAATGCTTCAATGTCCTTCATGACAGCTCTGGCCGCGGTAAGGACCTCTTTCTGTTTTTCAACAAAGGCAGGGTTGCCCGGGCCGTATTTCACGGAGACTTCCTTGCCCATGACGATCTTGGTAACAGGTGGGACACTTCTAAGCGCGCCGAACTGCTTGGTGAATTCGACCTTCTTCTTTTCGTCCACCTTGGGTTCCAGACGCTTGATCTCTTCCTCTAGATCAGCCAGCATCTTGCTGTAGTGTCCCTCGAGTTTCTTCCCTTCGGGGGTCAGGCTGACCGGCGCTGGTCTCCTCGCGGCAAAGACGGATGTCGATATGGCCAGGATCGTCATGATCCATACACTCTTGATGGTGTCGTGTTTCTTCATAATTCGATCTTCCTTTGTTGTAGATATGCCATCATCGCTGTCGGAATCGGCAGCGAACAATCTCCTCATAGCTGAGAAGAGTAAGCCGAGATTTCCTGGATAGCTTTGCGCCGACGACCGTCGTCAGCCTTTCTGATGATCTTATCACGGATCCTGGGATCAAACCGCCATCAGAAGGCACAATACGAGACTGGTTGTTCGCCTATTCATCACTTTTTCTCCATTTCCTGGTTCTGATTGCGTCGTAGCGCCCGCAGGCGCGCGTGGAACAGACCGTACGGCGTCGTGTGGTGCGCCGAAGCCGGAACGGCCGCGGCCTTTCGCTCCACGGCGGCCTCTTCCTTCCGGCCCAGTTGATCCAGGATCGTCGCCCGGATGGGCCGCATCTCCGCCATGACATCGCAGGGACCCGTCTTCACGTCATCAAACGCCTTGCCGTGCGATTCGATGGCCGCGTCGATGTCGGCCAGGGCCGCTTCCCAATCTTTCAGGCCCATGTGCGCCAGGGCGCGGCCGTGGAGCCGGGGAGCGGCCCACCGGTACCGCTGGTCGCTATCGGGGGACCAGGGGGCCGCGAAGTAGTGCATGGCTTTGCGGAAATCCCCTTGCTCCAACGCCTGGAATCCGGCTTCCGCGTCACAGACCTCCGTGTGGACCTTCATGGCGAGACAGGCGGCGAACGGGAAACCGTAATCGTTGTAATAGAAGCCCGACATGTGCCACGCGACGGTGCCATTGCGACGAAGCAGGAAGACGTTTGCCACGCGATCCGCCGAGAAGATGCCCAGCCGCCGCACCATCGGATTGGCCAGGCCGCCGGGCACCATGGCCGCCCGGCAGGTCAACGAGTTCGCCTTCATCACCGCGTCAACGCGCTTCGCGTCGTCGCACAGAAAGGCCGCGATCACGTTGAGTTCCTTGTTGACGTGGCTGTCGCGGAGTTCCGCTGTATATTGCATCACGCTCATGACGCCCCTGGAAAGTTTGGTCTCTGCCTTGTCGGCCGGCGGTCCGACGAACAGCAGCAGCGTCAGCTTGGCGCTCTTCTCACGCGGCAGTCTCAGCGTGCCGCCGTCGAGGTCTTTGAGTTCCACTTCCGGCAGACGGCCGATCGCCGCGGGCTCCCCATGGGCCACGATGTAGCCGCGTATCTCTCCGCGTCTCTGACGGGAGGGCTGGTAGTCGTTGCCCTTGAACAGAAGGAATCGGTGGTACCGGTCGCGCAGGAACGAGGCAACGGACCATAGCCTGGGATTGTCCACATCCGGCGTCTCCAGCAAGGCGCGGCGGTAGCGTTCGTGCAGGTCGAGTGCGCCGGCGTCCAGAGACAGGATCGCCGCCGCCGCGAGCGCCGAAACGGGCTCTCGGGCACCGCCCGTCCGGTCAATCAAGGTCGATAGGATCACCTCCGGGCCCGCATCGCCTCGCCGAATCGCTTCCGTGGCCAGGCAGAACCGACCGACGACGTCCGCTCCCCGAGGCAGCTTGTTCGCCATGATCGCCCGCGCCTCCCGGACGGCGGATTCCAGGTGCTTCGGCTCGCAGGCGAGATTCCACATCCCCATCAGGGCGACGATCCGGCGGTTGCGCACGATCCAGAGGTCCGGCGCGTCGGGGTGCTGCTTGACGGCCTCGCCGCAGAGTTTCTCGGCCTTCTCGTATTTGGCCAGGGCCTCGGCGGCGGTCAGCCGGTAGCGGAAAGGCGCCGGCGTGAAACACTCCTGGATGGCGCGTAACGTCTCAACGGGAACCGAATCGGCAGTACAACTCAGCTCGGCGGAGGCCCTATTGTCCTGGTCCGTCAAGGCCATCGCCAACTCGGGGGGAAAGGCCGGGTCCAGGGGGCCGTCGGGCTCCATGACAAGGAAATCGCCCACCAGCAGCGACCGTAGCTGGGCCAGACAGCGCGCGTCGAAGAGGCGGTGGGGCCAGGTGAGCAGCGGCGTGGCCGCGCCGCGCACGCCGAGCCTGGCCTGGACCGCCAGATCCGAATCCAGAATTGTCGGTGCCAGCGTGGCGTGCCCGTATGCGTTGACGAAGACGCCGACGGGGTCCTTTACCGCGTAGGTGCGATATGCCTGGCTCTTCTTGCCGCCGGGCAGCCGCATGACCGTCCAGTTGAGGCCCAGGGCTTTCAGCGTCGACGCGCCCGCGTCGGGCAGTTCGTCGACGTTGAAACTGAGGACCTCGAACCGGCCCGGCAGTCGATCCTCCTGCTCCTTGACCAGCTTGAGGTACGCCTCGAAGCCCGGCGTCTGACGCGACCAGAACACCATGACGCCCTGCCGCCCCATCCAGTCGATCGGGAAACGCAAGGCAACGCCGTCCGCGCGGGTGTACGTTCCCGCGAACAGCACGTACAGGTTGCTGAACCCCAGATGCTTGCGGCGAAACTCGATGATCTCCAGGTCGCCCCCGAAACGTTCGCTCAGGGTATCGAAGATTTCCGTCTCCAGGGCGAACGCCTCGAGTTTCGGGGCGATCAGCACGGCCATCATCAGGCTTTTTGCTTCAGCCGGTGTGTCGCGGTAACGCGCAACCAGCTTCGCAAGCGCCTGCGCACGTTCGGACAATGTAGCATCCTTCCGCGCGAGGCCTCTCTCCGACAGCAGCAGGTCCGCTTCCAAACGCAAGTCGGCATACTCGTCGGGGGCTTGGGCCAGTTCCTTGCACGTATCAAAAAGCTCGCCGCGATTCCGGTCGGAATTCTCCAGACCAACCAATCGCTTCTGGCTCTGAAGCACGATCCCCAGTACACGGTACCGGTTGGGTGCGGCCGGGGATGCTTCCAGAAGTGCTGCTCCCCTACGAGCAATGTTCTTGAAGGCTCTCCGCCTCTTGGCAGAGGATGTCCCATCCGCTCTATGCTGCTTCAACTCCGCTTCCAGAGCGGCGATCTTGCTCTCAGGTATGCGGGGGCCGGCGACCGGTTTAGACGTTCCCTGCGGCTGGGCCGCCACCGAATCAGGGCATACGCCCATCAGAACCATCACTATCAAGCATAACACGCCAACCATTGTTCGTCTTTTCATGACCCGGCTACTTTCCTGAGTGCTGAGTAAGCCTGATCTTCTTCAGCTTCTCGTGGAACAGCCCGTAAGGCGTCGTGGGATGCGGCGAGGCCGAAGCGGCGGCACGCTTTCGCAACGCACCGGCCTCTTCCTTTCGTCCGAATCGATCGAGGATGATCGCCCGAGTGAGCCAGAGTTCTTGAAGGACGTCGCACGGCTTCGAAACAATCATGTTGGCCATAGCCTTTCGCCAGCCGGCCACTCTTCGTCCTTTCCTCGTCATTTGCGGGAAGTGTTGCAGCTTGTGCTCAGCTATGGCCATGTCAATGTCATCAAGGGCCGCAGCCCAATCCTTCAGCCCCATGTGCGCCAGAGCGCGTCCGTGAAACCGCGGGGTGGCCCAGCGGTATCGTTGGTCCCCTTCGGGGTCAAAGGGAACCGCAAAGTAGCGGGCGGCTGTCCGGAAATCCCCCTGCTGCAATGCACTGTACGCGGTTTCGGCGTCACACACCTCCATGTGGACTCTCATGGCGAGGTAGACCGCAAACGGATAACCGAAATCGGCGCTGTACTTGAGTCCGGATACGTTCCACGCGACGGCGCCGTCGCGGCGGAGCAGAAAGACGTTGGGCATGCGATCCGCCGAAAGGATGCCCAGCCGCCGCACCAGCGGATTG
>JAUWQU010000146.1 GCA_030610965.1 Phycisphaerae bacterium | reverse complement strand
CCATGCTTGTGCCGGTCCTCGCGGGGTGCTTGCTGGTTATGGTCGACATGCTCTGGCGGCGGAAACGCCTCCAGGTGCTCAGTGGCCTGTTCTTCGGAACGCTGGCCGGGCTGGTAATCGCCTACGGCCTGAGCCTGGTGGTCAATATCGTCGTGGACATCTTCGATATAAACAACCCCCACATAACCCAACTCGTCAAGGGCATACTCGGCGCCGCGGCCGTGTTCCTGTGCGTCAGTTTCGTGCTTCAGACCAAGGACGATTTCCGCTTCGTGATTCCGTACGTCGAATTCGCCAAACAGACCAAGGGCGCCCGGCCTATCCTGCTGGACACCTCGGCCATCATAGACGGGAGGATCGCCGACGTCGTCGAGACGGGCATCATGGAATCGGAGATTGTCGTGCCGCGTTTCATCCTGAGCGAGTTGCAAACCGTTGCAGACAGTCAGGATAGTCTCAAACGAAACCGGGGGCGGCGTGGCCTGGATATACTGGCCCAACTTCAGAAATCCAAGCAGATTGACGTGCGCATTCTGGACCTGAGCGTCCCGGCCGTCGAAACGTCCACCGCCGTGGACGAGAAACTCGTGGCCCTGGCGCTGCACATGGATGGACGGGTGTTGACTAACGATTACAACCTCAACAAAATAGCCCGTTTGCGGGGAGTTCAGGTCATCAACGTCAACGATCTGGCCAATGGGCTGCGGGCAGTGTACCTGCCGGGCGAGGCCCTACGGGTGAGGATCGTCAGACCCGGAGAGGATGCGGGCCAGGGCGTGGGCTATCTCCAGGATGGAACGATGGTTGTGGCCGAACAGGCCCGCGATTACGTCGGCAAGGAGATCAAGATAACGGTCACCAGCGCGCTTCAGACATCGGCCGGGCGGATGATCTTCGGCCGGCGCAACGGGTAAGCGACATTTCTTCTTGGCGGATCATAACACATTATACAACCATCATTTGATGGGGTATAAGGCTTCAGACTTCAGACTTCAGGCTTCAGGAAAAACGGTCGGGGCGTACATCAGGCATCAAGGATAATGCCAGCGAATCCGCCAACTTGAATGCCCGCAACTTGGTGTGATCCCGCATGGGTTCAATTTCAGGCACGGGCCAGGAAAAAAGAATCCGAAAACAAGAGAAGAGGCTACAGGCTTCAGGAGAAGAAACAGAGGCCGGCAGTCGCGAAGCTCCCGCCGTTTTTGCTGCGCCTGAAGCCTGAAGCCTGTAGCCTGAAGCCTCTGTCTCGTGCATCGCCCGGGTAAAGCGCAGGCTGTCAGAAAGGAAGGTCGGTCACTCCGGCCCCTTCTTATCATATCATGTTTTGCCAAACTCATACAGGACAGTAGAATGGGTCCGCCAGAAAGCTTTCTATGCGCGAAAGGAGTGTCGGCATGAATGCGTCTTCCCGCTGGCTGATGGGGATCTTTGCGATCGTGTTTGTATCGCTGTCGGCCGGAGGCGTCTGGTTCTACCGCTCGCAGGAGCGGCAACTGAGGCAGCAGGCCGAGGCAACGCTCCGGGCGGTGGCGGAACTCAAGGCCCGGCAGATTGCCGATTGGCGGGCCGAGAGGCTGGACGACATCTCGCTGCTCGTCGAAAGCCCGTTCCTGCGCGAAAGCATGTCGCAGTGGCTGACGGACCCGCGGCCCGAGATGGGCGAAAATCTGCTGACCAGGTTCCGCTCGCTGGCCAGCCACCAGCACTACAGCGACGTCCTGCTGATAGACGCCCAGTGCATGGTGCGACTGAGTCTGTCAGGCCGGACCGGCAGCCCGGCCCACGCGGGCGCCGCCGAGGCCGTGGAAGAGGCGTGGAGCGGGCGCAGGGCCGTGCTGAGCCATCTTCACACCGGCCCGGGCAATCTGCCGTCGCACATCGACGTGGTCGCCCCGATCTTCGCGGATGACGGCCAGGGGCCCAAACCCGTCGGGGCGATCGTCCTGCGAAGCGACGCCGAACTGGCGCTTTACCCTCTGGTCGACTCCTGGCCCGTGCCCAGCGGCAGCGCCGAATCGCTGCTCGTCCGCCGGGACGGCAACTCGGTCCTGTTCGTCAACCACCTGCGCCACCAGAAGGACACGCCCCTGAAGCTGCGGGTCCCGCTTACCCGGAAGGACCTGCCCGCGGTCATGGCCGTCGAGGGCCGGGAAGGAATCGTCGAAGGCACGGATTACCGCTCGGTAGAGGTGCTATGCGCCCTAAAGCCCGTAGCCGACTGCCCGTGGTTCCTCGTCGCCAAGGTCGACAAGGACGAGGCCCTGGCGGCCTGGCGGACGCGGTCGGCCCTTATCGTGTCGATGGTCCTGTGCCTGCTTGCCGCCATCGCCGCGGCCACCGGGGTGTTCTGGCTGCGAAACGGCAAGGAGCACTACCGGACGCTCTTCCAGTCCGAGTCCGCCCGGCGCAGGAGCGAGCAGCGATACCGGACCACGCTGCTGAGCATCGGTGACGGCGTTGTCGCCACCGACGAGCAGGGCCGGGTCGAGCTGCTGAACCCGGTGGCCGAGGCGCTTACCGGATGGGGCCGGGACGAAGCCCGCGGCCGGGATGTCTCGGAGGTGTTCCACATCATCAATGAAGACAACCGCGAGGAAGTCGAAAACCCGGTGACACGCGTCCTGGCCGAGGGCTTGGTGGTCGGCCTGGCAAACCACACGCTGCTGATTGCCCGTGACGGCGTCGAGCGCCCCATCTCCGACAGCGGCGCGCCGATCAAGGATCCCCAAGGCCGGACATCGGGGGTGGTGCTCGTCTTCCGGGACCAGACGCGGCAGCGCAAGGC
Organism: Phycisphaerae bacterium; assembly: GCA_030610965.1. Taxonomy (GTDB): domain Bacteria; phylum Planctomycetota; class Phycisphaerae; order SM23-33; family SM23-33; genus JAUWQU01. The sequence continues at coordinate 5,184 of JAUWQU010000146.1, read as the reverse complement.
CCAGAACGAGCTGCGGCGCCTCAATCGCGCCCTTCGCGCGATCACCGACTGCAACCATGCCCTTGTCCGGGCCCGAGAGGAGGCCCCGCTGCTTCAGGAGATCTGCCGCATAATCGAGCAGATCGGCGGCTACAGTTTCTGCTGCGTGAGCATGGCCGAGAATGACGAGGCCAGGACCGTGCGGGGCGTGGCCCAGTCGGGCGCCGAGCCGGCGTACCTGGACGGCGCGAACGTCACCTGGGCGGACACCGAGCGAGGCCGGGGCCCCACGGGCACGGCCATCCGAACGGGCCGGCCCAGCGTCGTGCAGGACACCCTCAACGATCCGCGATATGCTCTCTGGCGGGACATGGCGGCGACCCGTGGTGTCCACAGCAGCGCGGCCTTTCCGCTGATGTTGGACGATAAGGCCTTCGGGGCGCTGACGGTCTGCTCCGATACCCCCAACGCATTCAGCGAAGAGGAAATGGCCCTGCTGGAAGACCTGGCCGCGGACCTGGCTTTTGGCATTGCCTCGATTCGCACGGCCGGGGCGTTCCGGGCACGTCGGGAGGAACTCCAGGCCGTTCACGACAACATTTCGGTGATGACGTGCCTTGTCGACGCCGACCGCAACATCGTGTTCGCCAATCGCGCCCTTGCCCGGTTTGCGGGCAAGTCCGAGGAGCAGCTCATCGGCCGGCGCGCGTGCGGCGTCCTGGGCTGCGTTAACGCCTCGATGGACCCTCGCGGCTGCGGGTTCGGTCCGCGGTGTACCGACTGCTCGCTGCTGGCAGTGCTGGAGGACACCCTCCGCACGGGCAAGGCCCATCATGATGTCCAGCGCGAGCTGACGGTTGCCCGGGACGGCCAACAGCGGGATGTTATTCTCGTCGGCTCGACGACCATGGTTCATTTCGAGCCCGACGCGAGGCTTCTGCTGTGCCTGGAGGACGTCACCGAGCGCAAGCGGGCGCAGGAGGAGAAGGAGCTGTTGCAGGCCCAGTATCTCCAGGCCCAGAAACTCGAGGCCATCGGGCAATTGGCCGGCGGAGTCGCCCACGACTTCCGCAACCAGTTGACTGTCATCAAGGGATTCGGGGAGATGCTCCTGCGGCGGGGCCTGGTCAAGCCGGATGGCGTGGATAAACTCAAGGAAATGCTCAAGGCAGCCGAGAGGTCGGCGCTGCTCACGGGCCAGTTGCTGGCGTTCAGCCGCAAGCAGGCGCTCGAAGTTCGGCCGACGGACCTGACGAAGTTGATCGCGGACATCGGCAAGGCCATTCCGCAAATGGTGGGGGAAGACACACGGCTGACGGTCAGGCCGTGCAGCAAGCCCTGCATAACGGAAATCGATTCGGGCCAGTTCCAGCAGGCGATCCTCAACCTCGTCGCCAACGCCCACGACGCCATGCCCACCGGCGGCGAGTTGACGATTGAAGTGTCGTGCGGCGAGGTGCCCGCGCCCGTGCGCCAGCGGCACGACGACGCCGGGCGCGGCGCCTATGGCTGCGTTACCGTCGGCGATACGGGCTGCGGAATGGACGAGGCCACCATCGCCAGGCTGTTCGAGCCGTTCTTCACCACCAAGGAGGTCGGCAAGGGCACCGGGCTGGGCCTTTCCATGGTGTACGGGTTCGTCAAGCAGAGCGGAGGGTTCATCGACGTCCAGAGCAGGCCGGGCGAGGGCAGCGCGTTCGCCCTGTACTTGCCCATGTCGACGAGCCGGGCAGCCTCGGCCGGGCAACCCGACGGCCAGGCGGCGCGTCTGTTCGGCGGCACGGAGACGATCCTGGTCGTCGAGGACGAGGACGCCGTCCGCGGGACGCTTGTCGAATCGCTTAGCGAGGCCGGCTACACGGTCCTGCAGGCCGATGGCATGGCCAGGGGCTTGGAGATCATGGCAGAGTCACGGGTCGACATGCTGATAACGGACGTGATAATGCCGGGCGGCAGCGGCCTCAACCTGGCCCGCCGGGTGAGGCAGGACTGCCCCGGCGTGAAGATCCTGTTCGTATCCGGCTACGCCGGCGACGAACTCGACCGCCGCGGCGTCACGCTGGACCCGGCCAATATGCTGACCAAACCGTGCGCCCACGACGTGCTCCTTCGCAAGGTTCGCGAGATACTCGACGGGCCTTCGCAGCCGTAGGCGTCGGGCGCCTTCACACACGTTATTAAGCCGGGTCGGGATCGTGCGTATTGCCAGCCAATTCCGGGCAGATCTCGCCTACTGATGCCAGGAAGCCTTCCGCTTTCTGTGCCGCCAATTCGGCGCTCTCGGCAGATACCTGGGCAACGCCGCCGTAGTCTCCCGTTTCTCGCAGGTCCATCAGGAAGTCGAAGGCTTGGCCGTTTTCCTTCGACAGCAGCCCTGGCTGAACCAAGTCGCGGTGAAGGGCCGCGCGAATAGCCGAGTGCTTGGTAAATGACTTGCCGCCCAGAGCGAAAAACGCTGTCAACGCGTGGAAAGCGGCGTAATACGCCCGGGATGCCGCCGAATCCGGATCGACCTGGGCCAGTTGCCTGGCCGAGGCCAGCGATCACCTGGCTCTTTCCCATTCAGCCATCGCGAACTGTCTCATGCCGCAATCCCCTCCCGGTGGGCGTTGTTGTATAGCGGGCAATCGACCGTTTCGTATTCCACCGTGGAGGCCGGCTTGGCGCTGATCCTTCGCTCGATCTCCAGGGCAAGCGGGTAGAGCGCTTCGAGGTTTCTCTCCAGATCCCGCCCGTAGTCGACCGGGTCATCCAGCAGCACGAGCACGTCTACGTCGCTGTCGGCGCGGGCCTGGCCGCGGGCCTCGGAGCCATACAAGATCACCCCCCGAAGCCGTTGGCCATGGACTTGCGAAAGACGTTTCTTGATCTCGCTCAGCAATTCAGCGGTGGTCATGGGAGGCTCCCATTGAACTCGAGACGGCCAAGGCGCCCCGATTCAGCCATTCTGACCTTCATTCTACAGGGCCGGAAGCAGGACGGCAACGCCTTTGCGCACAGTGACCCGCATCACGCAGCGTATGTGGGTGAGCGCAAACAAGCGGGGCCTGGGTTTGGCGCTGCCAGGCCCCGCGGTTTGATTGTCTCTGTGTATTTCTCCGCGGCCTCTGCACTGCGAGAGAAGATTCTTTCTGCTTGCTCTACTTGCTGGCGGCGAGGAGTTTTTGGGCGACCTGCTTGGTTCGCGCGCTTCGGACGTTGGCGACGACCTTTTCGAGGGTCGCCCGGACGAGTGCCTTGTCTTTGCCCATGACCCTGGGGGCGATCTTTACGGCCGCGGCGCCGGCGGCTTCGGCCAGGGGCTTTTCCGCCACGCACGCGGCGACCAGCTTGAAGCTTTCGATGTTGGCGATACCGCCGAGTGCGGCCAGGGCCTGGTTCTTCTCCCCGACGTCGGCAAGGGACATGACCTTTTTCAGCGCGGCCAGGGCGTCGGCCTGGGGCGTTCCGCGGAGGCGTGCCAGGCTGATGACTCCCCGCAGGGCGAGGACCTTGTGGACCTTGTTGGTCGACGTGGAGGCGATGCTCAGCAGCGGGGCGACCGCGTCCGGCGCGGACCACCCGGCCAGTGCCCGGACGGCGCCGTCGTTGCCGGCCTTGGCGGCGGTGACGATGGTGGTCATGGCCTTGTCCCCGCCGGCGCGTGCCAGGGCGCCATAGAGGATGGCCTGGGCATCGGCACTTGCGCCGGACAGGCCGGCGACGAGGTCATTGACGGCCTTGGCCTTGACGCGGGTGCAGATGGCGGCCAGGGCCTTGTCGATGGCTTCTCTGGCTGGGGCTTCCTTGGCGGCGTTGAGGAGCTTGACCAGCGCGGGAACCTGCTTTTCGCTGCCGAGCGCGCCGACGGCTGCGATGGCGGCCAGGGATACTTTCGCGTTGTCGGAACCGGCGAGTTTCTCGATGGCCCCGGCGGCCTCGGCGGCGCTCCGGCCGGCAAGAGCGCCGATGAGTTGGACTTTCCCAGCCGGGGCGGCCTTGCCCAGCTCGGTGATGATGACGGCGTTGACGCCCTTGCCCTTGAGCCGTTCGAGGCTGGCGCGGGCTGCGGCGCCCTGTTCGCCGCCCGCGGTCGCCGCCGCGGTCAGCAGGGCGACGTCCTGGGCGCTGCCCACCGCACCCAGCGCGGCGATGGCGGCGGTGGCGACTTTACTATCGTCGCTGCCGGCCGCGGCGAGCACTGCCTGGCGGGCGGCGGGGTCGCCGCGGGCCGCGAGGGCCTCGAGCATCGCGGCCTGGCCGGCGGCGGACAGCTTGGGCAGGTGCGAGGCGAACTGCGTAGTGGCCGCGGCGCCGGGGATGTCCTTGATCAGCGCGATGGCCAGGCCGCGGAAGACGGAGCTGTCCGAGGCAAGGGCGTCGAGGATCTTCGGCGCGGTCTCGGCCGGCCTGACCGCGGCCAGGCCCTTCAGGGCCGCGCAGCGCACGCGCAGGGGGCGGTCGGCGGCGTAGAGCTTCTCGAAGATCGCCTCGGCGGCGTCCTTGTCTGTCTTGGCGAGCGTTGTGGCCAGCTCCAGAGCGGCATCGTAGGCGGCGCCCTTGGCTTGTTTGGGGGCCGCGGCAACGTATGCCAGCAGCTCCCCGGCGGCGTCCTTGGCGCCGATGCGCCCAAGCGCGGCCGCGGCTGCGGTGGCGACCTTGACGTCGGAGTCCTTCAGCAGCCCCGTGAGCATGGCGGTGCTTCCGGCGTCGCGTCGGGCGCCGAGGGAGTTGATCATGCCGATCTTGAGTTGGCCGGTGAGTTGGCCGGCCGCGCTTCGCAGGGCCTTGGCGACGGCCTCGCCGCCGATGCGTTCCAGGGCGTAGCGGGCCATGTGGGACAGGTCCTTGTCGCCCAGTAGCGGCTCGAGGACCGGCAGGGCCTTGACCGTGCCGATTATGGCGAGACCTCGGCAGCAGAACTGCTTTGCGGCGCGGGTGGCGTCGCCGCCGAGCACGGCCAGCAGACGCGTTTCCAGGTCCGCGCGGGCGGCGTCGTTGCCGTAGGACTGGACGATCGCGTCGTCGATAACGGTCAGCGCCTCGCGGGAGCTACCCCAGTCGTACTTGGGCAGCTCGACGAAGGCCTTGTCCACCGCGGCCTTGTCGACCGCTGCCATGGCCGGAGCGGCGAAAACCAGTCCCGCCGCACACAGCACCAGCAGTATTCCTGTAATCCTGCGAGGCATAGATCGTCTCCTTAAGCACCTTAAGTAGGTTTGACTC
>JAUWQU010000173.1 GCA_030610965.1 Phycisphaerae bacterium | reverse complement strand
CCGTAAGCGGGCCGGCAGCCAGGATAAGCTTGTTGGCCGGGGAAAGTGCGTCGGCCATCGGGTCCACTTCCCGGGTCAGGTAGTACGGTCCCAGGCCTCGCCCACCCACGAACTTGATGGCAATCTCCGGATCGATCCCCTCGGTCGCGACGTGCCCGCTGGTCAGATCGACACGCAACAGCTTCCCGCAATAAGCGCCCATCGGTGTTCTCCTCGAACTGCCAGGCCAAACCGCGCCTCACGCAGGCGAAACCCGTGCGCGGCGGCGCGGCCAGTGATATGCCAACACCATGCCAGTATTCTCGTTTGAGGGCGTTATGTCAAGCAATCTCATAACGCGCGGCGGCGGGCAAGGACGAATCCTGGCAGCCCTGCCGCCAGGGCCTATGCAGCTCGCTCGCCTTTCCGGTACGTCCGCCACAGGCCGCTGTGGTAGATGCCGGCCAGGGCCATTATCGACTCGGCGTTGTCCCTGTCCCACCGCATTCCCGGCCCTTTCAGGTGACCTGTCAGCGTCCCGCAACAAGACTCCGTCGGCCCCAATCGGCCCTGCTAATCTGCCCGCCCCGGAAAATGGCGCAACCCCCGCCGTGGACACGTCAAACGCTTCGGTTTGCGGAATCGCTGATTCTCGGTACGCCTTCTTGCATCGGCCGGGATTTCCTCTACGATAGTGCCTTCTCCGGCCGCGAGCGTGCTTCAGGCGAGCTTTCGGCCAAAGGTAAAAGGAGTCTGACATGTTGAAGATCGGCGTCGTCGGAATGGGTGGCATCGGTAACAAGCACGCCGGCTGTCACAAGAAGGACCCCCTGGCCAAGCTCGTGGCAGTCTGCGACGTGGTGCAGTCCAAAGCGGACGAGGCTGCCGCCAAGCACGAGGCCAAGGCCTACTACAGCCTCAAGGACATGCTGGCCAACGAGGATCTCGACGTGGTGGACGTCACCACGAGCGGCTACGAGAACGGGAGCTGGCACTTCGAGCCCACGATGGAGGCCTTGGAGGCCGACAAGCACGTCCTGTGCGAGAAGCCGCTTTCCAACGACATCGGCGAGGCGCGGGAGATGGTCCGCTGCGCCGCCCGGAAGAAGCTCTACCTCGGCTGCAACCTCAACCACTACTTCACTCCAACCGCCGAGCGAGCCCGCAAGTACATTGACGACGGGCTCGTGGGCGAACTGGCGTACATGCTGTTCAAGATGGGCTTCAACGGCGGCGAACTGACTTACAAGCTCAACAAGTCGCCGCGGTTCAACCATCCCTACGCGCACATGAAGGCGTTCCTGACGCATCCTTTCAGCGTGATGCGATACTTCTGCGGCGACGTAACGCACGTGCAGGCCTTCTGCACCAAGCCCGGTTTCCGCAAGAACAAGGGAGACCTGCTGCTGTCGCTCAACAGCATCCACTGCCGTTTCGCCAACGACACGGTGGGCTACCTGCTCAGCCACCGCGGGGATTCCGTCTGGGGCCTGGGCGGCTGGTGGAACTGCGAAGTCGCCGGCAGCAAGGGCAGCTTCTGCATCGAAAACTGCATCGAAAAGCTGACGTACTGGCCGGCGCCCGAGCCCGGCCAGACGATGGGCCTTGCCGATCGACCCACGCCCGAAGTGCTCGACACCGGCATCAAGGACTTCGGCGAGACCTTCCCGCGGCGCATCCACGCCTTCCTTGAGGACGTCACCAACGGCGTCCCGCGAGAGCACCTGCGATCCTCAGGCCGCGACGCCCTGGCGACGCTGGAATACATCTTCGCGGCGATCGAGTCCTACGAAAACGGCGGCGCCCTGGCCCGGCCTCATCCGCTTCCGCCCCTCCACGGCGACCCGAAAACGGAGAAGCTCTGACCATGATCAAACTAGGCGTAAACACGGTTCTCTTCGGCGGGTATGACTTGGTCACGGCCATGAAGCACATCGCATGGGCCGGCTACGACGGCGTGGAGCTTTCCGCCATCAAGGGCATGTGCGAGCACCTCGAACTGGACCGCTGGCAGGAGCAGGCCGGCCAGATCAAGGCGCTGGCGGGCGAGCACGAACTGGCCCTGCTGAGCATGGAGGTCGCATCGCTCGACGAAGACCGCCTCACCAAGGCGTTCGAGGCCGGCGCCGGCATCGGCGTGCCGATCGTCAACATCGGACCCGGCGGCAAGAGCGGCATTGAGGAAGACTTCCAGCGCCAGACGGACCAGATCGCCAAGATGGCCGACAAGGCCGGCGCCTACGGCGTGACGCTCTGCTGCAAGGCGCACGTCGGCGCCGCCATCCACAACACGCCAACCACGCTGCGAACGATGGAGAAGATCACCTCGTCGGCGTTCGGCATCGACATGGACCCCAGCCACATCCACCGGTCCGGAGAGCGGCCGGAGCAGGCGCTGCCGGCGGTGCTCAAGCGGGTCAGGCACATTCACATCCGCGACTGCCACGGCCGAGGGCCTTCACCCGGGGAGCCGAAGGACCAGGCCTGCGGGCGCGGCGAGATCGACCTGATGAGCTACTTCCGCGCGATGGTCAGCGGCGGATACGACGGGCCCGTGTGCCTGGAGGTCATCGGCGCCGGCAAGTGCGAGCTGTCGCGGAAGACGATCATCGCGGCAGAAAGCTACGGGTACATGAATGCGTGCCTGAAGGCGTTGAACGCCCGTTGACAGGCCCGAGGATCGGCGTCCTGACGGAGTCCGCGGATGGGCGGGGCAACTGGAAATCGGAGATATACTCGCATGGCAGCCAAGGGCAAGAAACTCAATCTCCTCCTGATCGGCATCGACAGCCTGCGGGCGGACCACATGAGCTATCACGGGTATCCCCGCCTGACCACGCCGCACCTTGACAGGTTCATGCGGCGCGGCACGGCGTTCGATAACGCATTCAGCCCGCACATCCCCACCACGTCCGGTTACGGTTCCATGTTCACGGGCATGGATTGCTTCGGGATGGACGTGGTGGCCCTGCGGCACGAGGGCGGGCTGCGCGCGGACCTCAGAACGCTGGTGGAGATCCTCGGCGAGTCCGGCTACGCCACGACCTGCGTGGGATTCAAGGGCAATCCCGCCTCGCGCGGCTTCCAGAACTACATCGACTTCGAAGGCTGGGGATCGTGGGAGGCCGGCCGCAGCCGCAAGGCCGAGCACCTCAACAATGTCACGCTGCCCGAACTGCGCCGCCTGGCCAAGGGCGACGAGCCGTTCTTCCTGTTCCTGCGGCACATGGACCCGCACTCGCCGTACCTGCCGCCCCAGCCCTTCGACCGGGCCTTTTACGAGGGCGACGAACTGGACAAGAACAACACCTCGCTCGACCCGGTCTACAAGTTCAAGCCCTTCTGCGATTACTTCGCCAGTTGGTTCCCGCCGGAATGCACCGACAAGGACTACATCATCGCCCAGTATGACGGGGCGCTCGCCTACATGGATGCGTGCATGGCCAATATCTTCAACACGCTGGACGCGCTGGGCCTGGCCGACGACACGCTGGTGGTCATCGACTCCGACCACGGCGAGACGCTTTATGACCATGACTGCTACTTCGACCATCACGGGCTCTACGAATGCACGCTGCACGTGCCCCTGGCGTTCATCCTGCCGGGCAAAGTGCCCGCCGGTGGGCGCCACAGGGACATCGTTCAACTCAAGGACGTCACCCCCACCATCCTGGACCTGTTGGGCGTCAAGGCCGACATCGCTTTCGACGGACGGAGCCTGCGCCCGCTGATCGACGGAAAACCATTCGCCCCGGAGCCGGAGTTCTACATTACCGAATGCACCTGGATGCGCAAGCATGGCTGGCGCACGCCGCAGTGGAAGCTCATCCATGCCCTGGAGCCCGACTTCCACTTCAAGCCCGAGGTGGAGCTCTACGACCTGATCCGCGACCCCGAGGAAAACTGCAACCTGGCGCCAAAGGAGCCCGGCGTGGTGGCCATGCTCGAAGAGCGGATGAAGGCCTGGATCGCCCGGCGGGAGAAGCAGACCGGCCGGACCGCGCCGATCTTCACGAACCTCGACTGGCATGGCAAGGGATGCGGGCCGTTTACGTCCTCGCAGCAGGCCTACGACTCGATGCACATCGGCTCGCCAAAAGCCGCCAGGGACCTCCAGGAACTACAGCGTCAGCGCGGCCAGAAGAAGCTTTAGCCGTGGGCGGAGGCAGAAATGTTAAGAGTCGCGGTTATCGGCATGGGGCCCATCGGCAATCGCCATGCCCGGATCTACAAGGAGAACCCGCTGGCCGAACTGGTGGGCGTGTGCGACATCCTGCACGATCGGGCCGACGCGGGCGCGGGCGCTCTGGGCGTGCCTGGCTTCTACGACGCCCGGAAGATGCTCGACTCGCTCGAACCAGACCTGGTCAGCGTCGCCACCGGCGGATACGAGTACGGCAGCGACCACTACGAGCCGACTATCCAGGCCCTCGATGCCGGCTGCCACGTGCTCTGCGAGAAGCCCATCTGCAACGAAATCGACAAGGCTCAGGAGATGGTCGCGCGTGCCCGCGCCCTCAACCGCTGCCTGGGCGTCAACCTCAACCACCGGTTCACGCCGGCTGCGGAACTGGCCAAGAAATGGGTGACGCAAGGCCGGCTGGGCCACCTGCTGTTCATCAACATGTCCATGTGGATCAAGAACCCCAATGAGAGTTCGCCGTATTTTCAGATCAAGGCACTGCACCCGCACACGGTGGACGTGATGCGGTATTTCTGCGGCGACATCGAGGCGGTGCAGTGCTTCGCCACCAAGGCGCCGGGGCGGAAGATATGGTCGACGGCCCATTTCAACATGAAGTTCGTCAACGGGGTGGTCGGCGGGCTGACGGGCAGCTACGACATCGAGCGTGGCCATCCCATGGAACGCTGCGAAGTCGCCGGCGTCGACGGGCGGTTCGTGCTGGATGACCTGTGGCGCGAGTTGACGCTCTATCCAGCCGGCAACCTGGAGAAGATCGCCTATACCAACCCGACGTTCGGGGGCATGCGGGACTTCGAGGACACCTTCCGCAACCGAATCGACAAGTTCCTGCGACAGGTGGATGCCGGCGTCGACCCGGATAAGATTGATGGCTCCGGCGCCGATGGGTTGGCGGCACAGAAGGTGCTCGCCGCGGCCATAGAGTCCATCGAGTCCGGCACGGTCGTTCGCGTCAAGAGCCTCGGAGAAGCCAAATGATCCGCAAGGCGTTCGTGATGTCCGTTCATGCCGGCATGGAAGAGGAATACCAGAAGCGGCACGGCCCGATCTGGGCGGATCTGCACCAGACGCTCAAGGCCCATGGCGTGCATAACTACTCGATCTTTCTGCACCCGCAGACGCGCCAACTTTTCGGTTACGTCCAGATCGAAGATGAGGCCCGCTGGAACGCCATCGCCCAGACACCCATCTGCAAGAAGTGGTGGGCGTACATGCGGGACCTGATGCCCTCCAACCCCGACAACAGCCCACAGAGCACGGACTTGAAGGAAGTCTTCCATATCGAGTAGCCCACGCTCGCCCAGAGATCAGACCGCTGGCATCTCCGTCATGAAAGAGTGCAGGCCCAAACCCGCAAGTTGCTGAAAGGTCAGCGCGTTACTGCTATTACTGTACTTAGCGGAATCCACTGAGTGTCAGCATAGTCACATTTGTCACCATGTTCGCGCAAAAACAGCCGCAACTCGCTCAATGCGTTTCTCAGGGCCTCAATGCCTTGGCCACGGTCATGGGGCGTTTCACGCACGAATGGCAGCCGCCTTGCGGGCGATGACGACGGTGTGGGGAAACAACGGGGTAATCTTCACGTCCACGAAGCCGGCTTGTGCAAGCCACGAGGCTACGTCGCTCGCCTCGTGCGCGCCACCCGTTTCATTGGTCAGCAGCATCTGAAGCCCGAACAGAAGGGCCATCGTCGGCCCGCCGGCAACGATGAAGAGGTCGTTCACGGCAATCAGCCCTCCCGGGGCCATGCCCGCGTAGACCTTCCGCAGGATACTCCGGCTGGTTTCCGCGGTCATCCGGTGCAGCAGCCCGGACACCAGGGCCGCATCGAAGCCGTTTCCAAGATCATCGGCGGTCACGTCGCAGGGCACCATCTCGATCCGATCGCCAACGCCGGAGGACGCCACGAGCGTTCGGGCCACTTCCAGGATGGGCGCCAGGTCCATGATGCGAGCCCGCAGGCCCGGATAGCGTTGCAGCATCAACATCGAATAGGTGCCAGGCCCTCCGCCGATGTCCGCCAACACGCGATGCCCGGTAAGATCGACGGCATCCATCAGGGCGCCGGCGGTCCCCAGGGCGCGCTGGTGCATCCCCACCACGAACTGCCGGGTCAACTCCGGGTCCCCGCCCAACAGGTCGGCCGGAGCGATGGCTGGCTGGCCGTCCCTGACCGCTTCGGCAAGGCGCATCCACATCGGGTAGGTGGCTGCCTGCAACTCCAGCGTTACCAGCAGCGACTCGGGGCTCCGGCTAGTCAGGTAGCGGTCGCCGGCCGGCGTGTTGCGGTAGGTGTCGCCCGCTTTCTCGATCAGTCCCATAGCCACGCAGGCGTCGAGCAGGGCTGCCGTCCCGTGCTCGGAAAGGCCCAATCGCTGCGCCAGCGCCGCAGCTCCCGCGGCTTCCTCCAGCGCATCGAAGACACCGAGTCGACACGCCGCGAACAGCACGGCGGACTTCCAGAACGCGGTCGCCGCGTCATAGATGGGGGCGGGGTCAATCACATTGGCTCCGATAATCGCTCACTACGGGTGCATCCCGGCGAGGTTGGGATCATTTCCCGCCCATCCTCTTCTCACTTTCCTGGATCGCCTTGGTGACGGCCGCAATCATCTTGTCTCGGGCATCCGTGACCACCTTGGCGTCCTTGCCTTGCGACTGGCTCTTCTGTTCTTCCAGTCGCGCCACGATGCGCTTGCAGCGGGCCAGGAGGGGCAGTCCCTTGGCTTTGCCCAACTTCTCGGCGCACTTGATGATGCCCGGGTTACCCCAGCTGTCGCCGATAAACCAGGCTTCCGGCCAACCCCAGCCGGCAAATACGCCCGGCTGCGACATGTATTTCTCCACTTCGTCGAGAACTTGCGGCGCTGCCTCGGGAGCTAGCGCCAGGAAATATCGCAAGGTTTCGTACTTGTTATTCCGCCCGATCGTGGCCAGGTATCCAGGCTCAACGACCGTGTCGCGTATGCCCCGCAGCATACCGTTGACGATATGTTCCCTTATCCCTCTACTGGTGGCCTTGTCCTTCAAGATCGCCTGTAACTGCCCCATAAGGTGCCGTCGCGGAGGGATATGCGTTTCTTTTGACACTCGGGCCAGTAACGCCGGCAGTTCCGGCGCCAGCAACTTTTCGTCTCCGGCCAAAGCCACCATCGCCGCA
>JAUWQU010000542.1 GCA_030610965.1 Phycisphaerae bacterium | reverse complement strand
GAATTGGTTCTTGTTTGTTCCTTGGTGCTTGTGTTTTGGTTCTTAAGTAAGGGCTCATAGCCCACGGCACCGGCCGGAAAGTTCCTGCTGGTGGGATTTAGATGCGATTGCCCTGCCCGCCCTACTGGCCGGCCTTGACGGCTTGGGCTTCGGTCAGGTAGCGGAGCATGTCCTCCTGGCCGAAGACACCGACTACAGCCTTTGGTGGCCCCTCGGCTGCGGGGTAAATCAACGTAAGCGGCGGCGCGCCGCCGAAGTTCGCCTTGACCCATCGCGAAGCCGCGCTGGACTTGTCGGTTACGTCGGCCTCCATGGCGGCCACGCGGCGGTCGGTGAAGGCCTTGGCGATCTTCGGACGGTCGAAGACGCGGAAATCGAGAATCTTGCACTCGGTACACCATGAGGCCGTGACCTTTACGACCGCGACCCGGCCGGCCTTGCGGGCGTCCGCTATCCGCTGGGCGCTGAACGGCTCGAACTGAACCCCGCCGCGCCCCGGCTCCGGCAGCAGCCAGAGCCCCGACGCCACCGCCAGCACGACCGCCGCGCCGCGCACGATCAGCTTTCGCCGCAGCGGCGCATCGAAGCGCACCCAGCTTCCCCACATCCACAGCGAGAAGACCAGCGCCACGCCGAAGCCGCCCCCCAGCCACGGCCCGCCGCCTCGCTCGGGCAGTGTGCTCAGCAGGTAAAGCACGGCCGGGATCAGCAGGAAACCCATCGTCTGCTTGAAGTATTCCATCCACGCGCCGGGCTTGGGCAGAACCTTGACCAGGTCCGGCAGTGACGCCAGCACCGCGTGGGGCAGCGCCATGCCCACGCCGATGGTCACAATCGCCAGCGTGCCCAGCCACAACGGCTGAAGCTGGGCCCACGCCAGGGCGAGCGCCATCAGCCAGAAGCTGCACGGCGTGCTGAGCACGGCCATCATCAAGCCCATGCCGACGGCGGCGGCGGAGCCTTTCGAGGCCGAATCCTGCCCGAGGCCGGCGACCTTGCTCGGCACGATGACATTGAACAGCCCCCAGAGGTTGGCCGACAGCGCCAGCAGGACCATGGCGATCAGTATGCGGACCCATGGGTATTTGAAGTGCTCGTTGAGGTCGATCGTCCCGCGGCCGAGCAGCTTGAGGCCCATACTGACGACCGCCAGGGCGACGAAGAACAGGACGATGCCCGCCGCGAAGGCCAGGCCGAGCGTCACGAAGCGCCTGCGAGACTCGCCGGCCATGTTGACCAGGCTGTATATCCGCAGCGGGATTATCGGCAGCACGCAGGGCATGATGTTCAGCGTAAGCCCCGCCAGCAGCGCCAGGCCAAGCCCCGCCCAGATGGTGTAGCCTGCCACCGCCGATGCGGCAGAGCCGACGGCGCCAGCGGGAGCTCGGGCGGCGGCATGTCTTGCCTTCATCCCCGATACCGACATTGCCGCATCCCAGCCGGCCGCGAGCTCGCCCGCCCAGGCCGCCTCGGCGACCCCGCCCGGGCCGACCTGAACCGTCACCGAAGCCGAGATTTCATCGTCGCCGGCCAGGTTGATGCACACGTCCTTGCATATCTGGCCCCGTGGGCTGAGCGTGATTTCGTATTCGCCGAAGGACGCGCCGGCAGGCACGGCCAACTCCGCGTAGATGACGAACCGGTGCGTGTAGACGTTGTTTGCCACCGGGCCTTCGCCGTAGTCGATGGTCTTGGCGTGGTCGGCCGGCCAGCGGACCTGCTTCACGGTAATCGTCTCGCCTGGCAAGCGGATTTGCGTCAACCCGATCACTTCGGCCTGGACGTCGAGGCCGCCCGCCACGACGATGGGCCCTGGGTCGGGGCTGTAGTAGACCCACCCGTCGGCCAGGTCGCAGACGAGGGCGACGCGAAACGTCTCGCCCGCAGCGACCCGCGAGTGCGAGGCCGCGGCGCGGACCTTGAAGTTCTTTGCCGCGACGGACTCCCTGAAGCCGGGCACCAGCCCATCGAACTCACCGCCCGATGCGTCGAAGCCGGGAACGTCCTGGGCGACCGACAAACCTGGGGCGCAAAGCAGCAACGCAAGCACCGCCGTCAGGACTCGCCCTGGGGCCGGTGGTGTCGGCAATCGTCTGGTCGGGTGGTGTAAATTGTTTGGCATCACCGCATTATACACCGGATGAAGCCGGGATGTTCAAGGCACATTCCCAGGACTGTCGTAGCATGGGCATCTTGCTCATGAGTCGCAGGGCCATCCTGGCCCTGCAAGGAGCACGGGCGAGATCCGCCTTTGGCGGATGCGACTCATGGCCGGGACGGCACTACTCCTTCTCTAGCAATCTCTTGGCTTCCTGTGCAGTCGTCGTTTCCGGGAATTCTCGAATGATCTCTGATAGGAGCTTCCGGCCTTTGTCCGTCAAGCTGTTCGCTAAGTAGGTCTTCGCCAACGAGAGCCTGCTCTGGGCCGCCTTGTCCCTAATTGTTGCTCGCTGTGTCTGCTCCGTCTCTTTGTCTTTCCCTTCCGTCGCGGGGCCGCTTGCGTTTGATGTGTGTTTCTGTTGTGTTCGCGCTGGCGGATCGACGCTCCGGTTTGCGATTACCACCTCCTGCCCCGCTATCGAGCCCTCACTGGGCTGTTCGGGCAACGGATGGCTAGTAGACGAATGCACCCCCTACAGGAGGACGAGCAGCCGAGGTTGTTCACATTCTACATCACAGTTCAGGACCCGAAGATCACGCCTGAGCAAGTCTTGCAGAAGGTGAAAGTCGCTGGCGAGCGCCCACGCAACGGCTACAGCCAGTTCGAGGTAGTGGATTTCAATGGTAAGAACCCGGCCCCATTCCCGACTTGACGCCTCGGCCCGCCGTGGTACAATCTAATCTGCAACGGCGAAGGCCCCGCTTTACGTTCCTGCCTTCGGAGGTCTGTATCGCTCAACGTGCTCACGGTGGAAGGTCTGTCGGCACTTTTGGGAAAGGGCATAGCGATGAAGGCGAAATGGCTGATTGGGTTGATGGTTTTGCTGGCGTGGAATGGCATCGCGGTTGCGGGCTATCTGGAGACGCAGGTGTATCTTCTTGGCGACAAGGACGGCATTCACTACGACGGTGCTGGAAGTGTGGACGACGTGTATGTGGACCCAGGGCTGAAGGCATACGCCGACCTTGGAGCCGCCCCGGCGGTGGATTTCGATATTGTGCTGGACAATTGTGATAGGCCATTCACTTTCCTGTTTCCCTTAGACCCTGGCGAATCAATCATCGGTGCTACGCTCACCCTTGGGCTCAGAGCGGCGGGTTCCTTGGGCACAAACGCCTGGCTCGTGCTGCCCCCGGCCAACGGGACAATACACTGGACCTATGGCGCTACCCATTGGGCAGGAGATCACTACACGGTCTACAGATACGACGAGTTGGGATGGTCGGTTCCCGATACTGGCGTCACTATATTCACGGTCGATCTCGCCAACATTGATGGCGACAACCGCCTGCCGTGGCTGCAAGACGGCGACCTGAACGTGCATATCACGGACGACACAGCCGTTGATTACGCCGAGTTGACCATCGAAGTAATCCCCGAGCCGGCCACGCTCTCGCTGCTGGCCCTGGGCGGGCTGAGGCTGCTGCGACGCAGGCGGGGGTAAGATAGAAGGCGCATGGGCGGGCATCTTGCCCAGGAGGCGCAGGGCCATCCTGGCCCTGCAAGGAGCACGGGCGAGATCCGCCTTTGGCGGATGCGACTCATGGCCGGGACGGCCATGCTACGGTGAAACAGGCTTTTCTTCTCCGCTGGCCTTGCCCAAGGCCGCGCGGTCGGGTCTGGTTGGCTTGCCGTG
>JAUWQU010000098.1 GCA_030610965.1 Phycisphaerae bacterium | reverse complement strand
CTTAAATCCTTGATTAGCCGCCTAGACGCGACGCTTCTTGCGAGGCCGGCAGCCGTTGTGCGGTATCGGGGTTACGTCCTCGATCGACAGGATCTTCAGCCCTGCCGCCTGCAGTGCGGTGATTGCGCTCTCCCGGCCGCTGCCGGGGCCGTTGACCCGCACCTCCACTTCGTGGAGGCCCATCTTCTTGGCCTTGTCGGCCGCGGTGCGGGCGGCTCGCTGCGCGGCGAACGGCGTGCTCTTGCGAGAGCCCTTGAAGCCGATCGACCCGCCGGATGATGCCGCCAGCATGTCGCCGCTGGTGTCGGTAATGGCGACCAGCGTGTTGTTGAACGTCGCCTTGATGTACACCACGCCGCGGGCGACGTTGCGACGAACCTTCTTGGCTTTGCGTGTCTGGGCCATGGCTTACCGCATCTCCTTGACCGACTTCTTGCCGGCAACCGTCTTGCGCGGGCCCTTGCGGGACCGGGCGTTGGTCTTCGTCCGCTGCCCGCGAACAGGCAGGCCGCGACGATGACGAAAACCGCGATAGCACCCGATGTCGCGAAGGCGGGCGATGTTCTGCGATATCTGCCGGCGAAGCTGGCCTTCTATCACGTAATCGCTGTCCAGAACGCTCGCGATCTTCGAAAGCTCGCCTTCCGTCAGTTCCTTGGCGCGACGCGTCGGCTCGATCTCGGCCTTCTTGCAAATCTGGCCCGCGAACGTATGGCCGATGCCGAAAATGTACCGCAACGCGTAAAGCGTCGGCTTGTCGTTCGGAATGTCAACACCTGCCACACGTGGCATAGGCTATCTCTCCTCGCCGGTTCGTTATCCCTGGCGCTGCTTGTGCTTGGGGTTCGTGCAGATCACGCGCACGATCCCGCGACGCTTGATCACCTTGCAATTCTCACATATTCGCTTTACTGAAGAGCGAACTTTCATGACACACCTCACTCGGCCCTACCGGCCGTCAGTAAGCACGTCCACTCCGTCGGAGCGGACCGCAATGCTATGCTCATAATGGGCCGACCGCCGGCGATCTCGCGTCAGGACCGTCCATCGATCCGCCGCCAACTCCACCGCATCGGAGCCCATATTCACCATTGGCTCGACCGCAAGGACCATCCCTTCCTTCAAAAAGATGTCCCTGGCCCTCAGTTCCGGCGAAACGAAGTTCGGAACCTTCGGGTCCTCGTGCATATCCGTGCCGATGCCGTGGCCTACAAACTCCCGCACCACGGCGAAACCTTCACTTTCAACATACTCCTGCATCTTCCGGGCGATATTGGACCATCGCTCGCCCGGCCTGGCCATCTCCAACGCGATCGCCAGAGACTGCCGCGTCACACTCACCAATCGCCGCACGTCAGGGGCCACGTCGCCGACGATAAACGTGTCGGCCGCGTCGCCGCACCAGCCTTCGAGCTTCACGCCGAAGTCTATGCTGACGATGTCGCCGGAACGAATCTTCCGCTTCGACGACGGTATCCCATGCACCCCCTGCGCGTTTATCGAGATGCAGGTGGCGCCCGGAAACGGCCCGGCGCCACGCCGGCCCGGCACACCCTTAAAAAGGCACTGGGCGCCGGTGGCCAGCGTCAGCCGCTCGGCTTCCCGGTCCATATCAAGCGTCGTTACGCCCGGGGCCAGCATCTTGCCGAGGTGCTGGAGCACTTGGTGTACCAGCCGCCCGGCCGCTCGCATCTTCTCAATCTGTTCCGGCGTTTTTATTCTAATCGCCACAATCGCGCCATCTGAACGTCTAGGTCAAGTTGCCGACGGCCTCGGCCAATACCTCGGTCACACTGTCGGGGGTTCCGTTGCCGTCGACCTCGACCACCTTGACCTGGCCGGACTTGCGATAATACTCGATCACCGGCTCGGTCTGGGCATAGTAAGCCTTCAGCCGATCACGAACAACTTCTTCATTGTCGTCGGACCGCTGCACCAACTCGATGCCCGCACAGTCGTCGCAAACGCCGTCGTCCTTCGGCTTCAGGTATTGTACATGATACACCCGGCCGCACTTGGGGCAACTTCGCCGCCCCGTGATGCGGGAGATGATCGGCGCGTCATCGCAGGTTATCACAACCACGCCGTCCAGCGGCTTGCCGGCGGCGGCCAACTGCTTGTCCAGCGCCTCGCCCTGCGGAACCGTCCGCGGGAAGCCGTCGAGCATCAGGCCTGTTCCCTTGGCGTCAGCGGCGGTGATGGCCTTGGCCATCATCTCCACGACTACCTCGTCCGGTATCAGCTTGCCGGCGCTCATGTACTCGGCAAGGGTCGCCCCGAGGGCCGAGCCGCTCGCCTTCTCGGCCCGGAAGATGTCGCCGCTGGACAGATGCACGAAACCGAACTTCTCGACAAGCCGCTTGGCCTGCGTGCCCTTGCCGGCCCCGGGAGGCCCCATCAGTACTATTCTCATGCTCATCCTTGGGGCCCCTTGATTCGGGTCGAGCCGCCCAGGAACCCGCCGTAGTTTCGCATTACCAGGTTGGCTTCGATCCGCTGAACGAGGTCCAACGCCACCGACACGCAAATCAGCAGGCCAGTGCCGCCGAGGAACTGGGCTATGGTCCAGTCGATTTTCAACTGGGCCGCGACGAACATCGGAATCACCGCGATGACCGCCAGGAAGCCCGCTCCGCAGTACGTTATTCGCTCCATGACCCGCTCGAGGTAGTCGGCCGTCCTCTTGCCGGGACGCAGGCCGGGAATGAACGCGCCGGCGTCACGCAACTGGTCGGCCATCTCCTTCGGACGGAACTGGACGGTCGTCCAGAAATACGAGAAGAAGAAGATCATTCCGATGTAGATCACGGCGTAAATGTAGCTATCGCGGCTGAAGGCCTCCGAGAGTATGCGGCTGAAGTCGTTGTGCAACCAGTTGTGAATGACCTTGGCGATGGCGTTGGGGAAAATCATCAGCGAGGATGCGAAGATGATCGGCATGACGCCGCCATGGTTTACGCGTAACGGCAGATACTGGCGGTTGCCGCCGTAAACCCGCCGCCCGCGGGTGTGCTTGGCGTGCTGCGTGGGTATCCGGCGCTGGCCCTGCGTGATGAGGATCACGCCGGCAACGACGAATACGAACGCGAACATCAGGAACAGGACCTTCTCCGGCCCGGTTTCGCTGGAAGACCCGATCGCCGAAAGGCTCAGGTTGGCCGTCGCGCCGAGCTTGAATATCGCCCACGGCAGCCGGGCTACGATGCCCGCCATGATGATAAGGCTGATGCCGTTACCGATGCCGTACTCGTCGATCTGCTCGCCGAGCCACATCAGGAAGAGCGTGCCGGCAGTAAGGCCGGCAACGCCCATGACGTAGATCAGGATCGACCCGGCGTATTCGGGATACACCAGTGGATCGCCCTGGCCCCCCATCATTATCTTCATCCACACTATCGCCTGGATGATACATAAGAAGACTGTCGCGTAGCGGGTGTATTCCTGGATCTTCTTGTACCCGGCCGGACCCTCCTTCTGGAGCTTCTCCAGTGCGGGGACCACGGTGGCGAGGAGTTGGAAGATAATCGACGCGGTGATGTAGGGCATGATGCCCAGGCCGAACAGGGTGGACTGCTGGAGCGAACCGCCCGTGAACAGGCCGAAGTACTGGATGGCCGTGCCGAAGACGCCCTCGGACTGCTGGGTCATGAAGCTGGCCACTTTATCCTGGTCGAGTCCGGCCAGGGGAACGTGGAACCCGATGCGGTAGATGCATAGCAGCGCGAGCGTGAAAAGCAGCTTTCGCAGCAGTTCGGGAATGGCGCAGATGTTCTCCAGGCCCCGCCTCAGGGCGGACTTGCTCCACAAGCCCCACCAGCACGCGGCGGCGACGAGCAGCCCGCCGACGATGTACATCACCGGCTTGAGCAGTGCTCCCGCGCTGAAGTCGGCGCCGGCGCGGATATTCCCTATCCCGCTTATGCCGTCGAAGACGACCATCCACGCGGCGAGTGCGACCAGCACTACGGTCAGCATCAGTCTAAAAATGCGGAAAGCCATGTTAGCGAATCCTTCTCGGCCTCTGTCGGACTCCGCGCTACACCAATTCCACCGACCCGCCGGCCTGTGCGATCTTCTCGGCGGCGGACTTCGAGAACTTATTAGCGGCGACGGTGAGCTTCTTGGTCAACTCGCCGTTGCCGAGTATCTTTACGCGTGCGTTTGCGTCGCTGACGAGCCTTGCCTCTGCCAGGGCCGCGGCGTCCACGCGGGCGCCGTCGTCAAACCTCTCCTGGAGGCAGGCAAGGTTGATTACCTCGTATTCGGTGCGGAAGTTCGCGTTGTTGAATCCCCGCTTGGGGATCCGCTTGAGCATCGGGTTCTGGCCACCTTCGAAGCCCAGAGACCTGTTGCTGCCCGCACGCGAGTGGTAGCCCTTGTTGCCGCGCCCGGAAGTGGCGCCCTGCCCGCTGCCCCGGCCTCGGCCGAGGCGCTTGCGCGACTTGTGCTTCCCGACGGCGCTGAGGATCTCGTCGAGTTTCATGAGAAGATGACTCCTCTGAGGCTGGCGATTTCCTCGGCGCTTCGAAGCTGCTTGAGGGCGTTGAGCCCGGCCTTGAGCAGGTTCTTTGCCGAAGTCGATCCGTAAGCCTTGGTCAATACGTTGTGTATGCCCGCCAGTTCGAGCAGTGGCCGGAGCTTCTTGCCGGCGATAACGCCTGTGCCATCGGAGGCCGGCACGAGCACGACCGAACTGGCGCCATGCCTTCCGACGACCTTGTGCGGAATGCTCTGGCCCTTGAGCCGGATGGGCTTCATGCTCTTCTTGGCGTCGGCGATGCCCTTTTCGACGGCGACGGGCACTTCCTTGGCCTTGCCGTAGCCGATGCCTACGTTGCCGTTGCGGTCTCCGACGACGACGAGCGCCGCGAAGCTGAACCGCCTGCCGCCCTTGACGACCTTCGAACAGCGGTAGATCTGGACGACGTTGTCTTCCAGTCCGCCCTCTTCGGCAAACTCTTCTCGACCTCTACGGCCTGGACCTCTATTAAACGCCACGATGCGTGCTCCTGTTTAAAAGTCCAACCCGCCTTTGCGGGCGGCTTCGGCCAGTTCCTTGATTCGCCCGTGGAACGGGAAGCCGTTGCGGTCGAAGATGACCTTCTTGATCCCGGCCTGGACGGCCTTTTCGGCCAGGAAAGTCCCGACTGCCGCCGCGGCGGCCTTGTTGCCTCCGCCGGTGGCGAGCTTCTCCCGCATGGGCTTTTCCTGGCTGGAGGCGGCCACGAGGGTCCGCCCGGCCATATCGTCCACTATCTGGGCGTAAATGTTCTTCTGGCTGCGAAAGATGGTCAGCCGGGGCCTGTCGGGCGTGCCGGAAACCTTCTTGCGAACGTGCTTCTTACGCCGCAACCGCTGAACCTGTTTTCTGATACTTGGCTTCATGATCTTGGATCCTGCTAAACCGCCACCAGGCGTGCTTGAGGTCAACCGCCACCGACCCCGGCAAAGGCCTTGCCCGCCTTGCGACGGATGTGCTCGCCCGCGTACCGGACGCCCTTGCCCTTGTAGGGTTCCGGCGGGCGACTTTTGCGGACACGGGCCGCTAATTCGCCGACGGCCTGCTTGTCGGCGCCCTTGATGGTGAACCGCGCCGGTTCGGTCTCGCCGCGGGCCTGGGGCGTCTGAACCTCGACAGTCAGGCCGTCAACCACGTCGAAGACCTCCGGGTGGCTCTTGCCGACAGTCAGCGTGAGCTTGCCGGCCTGGCACTGAACGCCGTAGCCGACGCCGTAAATCTCCAGGGCCTTTACGAAACCCGTCTTGCAGCCGAGAACCATGTTGGCGATCAGGCTGCGGGTCAGGCCGTGAAGGCTCCGGCGGAGACGGTCGTCTCCCTTCCGGGTGACCAGGATGATCTTGCCGCTCTCGTCGAACTGCACGTCTATCTCAGGCCGGTGCGTCCACTGTAGCTTTCCCGCCGGCCCCTCGACGGAGATGCACCGGTCCTTCAGGGCCACCTTCACCCCGTCGGGGATGGGAACAGGTTTTTTTCCGATACGTGACATTTGGATAATTCCACTCTAGCTGACAGTGCAGAGGACTTCGCCGCCGACGTTCTCCTGGCGGCACTGCCGATCGCTCATGACGCCCATTGACGTCGAAATAATCGAGATACCCATCCCGTTCAGCGGCCGGGGCAACTCTTCGGTTCTGGAATACACCCGCCGGCCCGGCGTACTGATTCTTTTCATCTCAACGAAGACCAACTCGCCGCGAGGGCCGTACTTCAGTTGCACCCGAAGAATGCCCTGCTTGCCATCGTCGATGCGGTCGTAGTCGCTTATGTAACCTTCTGTCTTGAGCACTTGGCTGATGCCTTCACAGATCTTCGACGCCCGGACGTTGACCGTTTCCCGCCGCGCGCGGTACGCGTTGCGGATCCGGGTCAACATGTCGGCGATAGGGTCGGACAGACTCATAGTCTTTGCTTCCTTAGTTACCAGCTTGCCTTTTTCATCCCGGGAACCTTGCCCTCGTTCGCCAGCGTCCGCAGGCAGATACGGCAGATGCGGAACTTCTTGTACACGCTTCGCGGCCGACCGCAAAGTTGGCATCGCCGGATGACTCTCGTGGAAAACTTCGGCTTCCTTGTCGATTTTGCTACTTGCGCCTTGGTTGCCATGCCTGAAGCACCTTCTGTTAGTTCTTGCGGAACGGCATGCCCAGCCCGCTGAGCAGTTCCCGCGCCTCTTCGTCGGTCCGGGCGGTGGTCTGCATGGCGATGTTCATGCCCTGGTTGGTCGTCAGACTCGCCGGATCGATTTCCGGGAAAACGCTCTGCTCGACCAGACCCATGTTGTAGTTGCCTCGCCCGTCGAAACCGGACGGATTGAGTCCGCGGAAGTCCTTTACCCGCGGAATGGCCAGGCTGATGAGCCGGTCCAGGAACTCCCACATCCTCTTGCCGCGAAGCGTAACCTTCACGCCGACGGGGTAGCCCTCGCGAAGCTTGAAGTTACTGATGGACATGCGAGCCTTGGTGACCACAGGCTTCTGGCCGGCAATCTGCGTCAACTGCTTGACGGCCATCTCGAGGCGGGCCTTGTTGGTGTGAGCGTCGCCGATGCCCATCGAGATGACAATCTTGCCAAGCCTGGGCACGGACGTCGGGTTTGTGTAACCAAACCGCGACACCAAGGCCGCCGATGTCTCTGTCGTGTATTTTTCCTGCAGGCGTGCGGGCATTGACTGCACCTTAATTTCTTGCCTTCCTGACGGTCCCGAGCGTCTCGCCGCTCTTTTTGGCGTAGCGCTGCTTGGCGCCATCCGTACTGACGCGGAAACCCACTCGCGTCGCCTGATTCGTCTTTGGGTCCACGGGCAAAACATTGGAGATGTCGATCGGCATCTCCTTCTGAATCCGCCCGCCCTGCGGGTGCTGCCGGCTGGGGCGAAGGTGCCGGTAGACGCGGTTGACCCCTTGGACAAGCACCTTGCCCCTGGCCGCGTCGACGCGAATGATCTCGCCGGTCTTGCCCTTGTCGTCGCCGGCGATCACCACAATCGTGTCGCCCTTCTTCACATGCATTGCCATAATCACACCACCTCGGACGCAAGAGAGACTATCTTCATGAAGTTCTTCTCTCGCAACTCGCGAGCCACCGCTCCGAAGATGCGCGTCCCGCGCGGGTTGTTGTTGGCGTCGAGCAACACCGCCGCGTTGTTGTCGAACTTCACGTAACTTCCGTCCGCTCGCCGAACCGCATGGGCCGTCCGCACGATGACGCACTTGACGATGTCGCCCGTCTTGATCTCTCCGCCGGGCTGGACCTTCTTCACCGAGCAGACAATAATGTCGCCAAGCGAGGCCGTCCGCCGCGTGTAGCCTTGACGCCGCGTCGAGCCGCCCAGAACCTTGATGCAGTAGACAACCCGGGCGCCCGTGTTGTCCGCCACTGCCATTCGTGTTTCAGCCTGAATCACGGTTCTATCCCTCTTTCCCGCCAGAGGCCATCGGGGAATCGCCGCGACGTACGATCCGTAGCAGACGCCAACTCTTGGTCTTGCTCAACCGCCGGCACGTGGCGATGTCCACCGTGTCCCCGACCTTCGCGTCGTTCTGCGGGTCGTGGACGGCAACCTTCGTCGCCCTCCGGAGGTACTTGCCGTAAACCTGGTGCTTGACCAAATTGGTGACCAACACTTGAATCGTCTTGTCACCCTTGGCCGACATGACGGAACCCGTCTTGATCTGCCTGCGAGCGCTAGCTTTCGTTTCTTGTTCTGCCATCAATCTGTCTCGTTAGCTCTTGGCCTGGGTGGCGAGTTGCCGCTCCCGCATGACCGTCAGGATAATGGCGATATCCTTCTTGGCCTTGGTGAGCATGGTGGGGTCTTCCAACTTCTCGGTCACCGCCTGGGTACGAACGTCGAAAAGGTGCCTGCGGACTCGCGCAAGCTCCGTCCCGAGCTCCTCGTCGCTTAACTGGCGAATTTCTTTGACCTTCATCGATACGTTCCTTACATCCCGTGACGACGGTAGGCCATCCGGCAACGAACCGGCATCTTCGCCGCGATGCGACGCAAGGCGCCCTTGGCCGTTAACTCGTCCACGCCGCCGATCTCGAAGATAACCGTGCCGGGCTTGACAACCGCAACCCACGCCGCCGGCTCGCCCTTGCCCTTGCCCATGCGGGTTTCCAGCGGCTTGGAACTGATGGGCTTGTCCGGAAAAACGCGAATGTACACGCGGCCCTCGCGGTGGAGGTAGTGCGTGGCCGCGATGCGACCGGCCTCCAACTGCCGGCCGGTGACCCAACCCGCGTCCTTCGTTTGAAGGCCGAAGTCCCCGAAGGCAACCGTGTTGCCGCGGGTCGCGTTGCCTCGCATCTTGCCTCGCATCTGCTTGCGATGCTTAATTCTCTTGGGCATCAACGCCATAATAGCACCTGCTGTCTATCTCGTACCTATTGCCGATATCGCTTGTTACGCTCTGACGCCGCCGGGGGCCAAGGCAGGCCTGACTACCTCCGCCCGCCGCCGCCGCCGCCGCG
>JAUWQU010000167.1 GCA_030610965.1 Phycisphaerae bacterium | reverse complement strand
TGACCATGTGAGCCATGACGCCCTGTGCACTTCCAGCGCCAAACCCCTCTTTCCAGAACCATTTCTGTTCCAGTTTGAAGCACGTTTCGCCTGGTGCCTTATTGGTCTCCGGGAAGTGCCTCAATTCCTTTACAGCAATGTCCACATACGGCGTTCCTTTCTTGCCCCAGCTCCACCAGTTTGCACTGGTAATGACGTTTGGGCGCACACCTCTTATAAGAGTCAGTATTTCATCCGCGGACATTACCTTGTCGTCGAGAGCATCATTCCATATATAAAACACATCCGGATACTTTTCCAAGAGCTCGGCGATTTGTGCTTTCTGGAATCTGTTTTGTTCTTCCAGCGTATGGGTCGCGGGATCGCATTCCGGCGGCAGGACCTTGTATTTATTGGGATCGCCAAATCCCGGGTTGCGCCAGCAATAGTAAAGCCCTACCTTTAGGCCCCGGCTCTTGAACGATTTGACAAACTGTGCCACGAGGTCCCGCTTGTACGGACAATCAGGGCTCATGACGTCATAGGTCGTATATTTGCTGTCCCACAGGCAGAAACCCGAGACATGTTTTGCCGTCAATACGGCATACTTCATGCCGGCGGATACCGCCGCGTCCGCCCAGGCATCCGTGTCGATCGTACCAACCCCCGGATCGAAGTCGGCGGGGCTATGGTAGCCGGCGACCCACTGGACGCCCTTGTAGGTGGCCATGTTGTAATGAATGAACAT
Organism: Phycisphaerae bacterium; assembly: GCA_030610965.1. GTDB lineage: Bacteria > Planctomycetota > Phycisphaerae > SM23-33 > SM23-33 > JAUWQU01. Next base: position 6,765 of record JAUWQU010000167.1, on the reverse strand, counting down.
GCCAAATTTCAACTTCAGAAATTCCGCCTGCAACTCCTTGACCGATTTCTTCATGTCGGACGCCTCCTTGCCCGCCGTCACGGCCGTTCCACGGCTGGCCATCGCGGCGAGGATGCTGTCGGCGACTTTCTGGGAAAGATCGCCCGTGTCATGCACGTTGTTGGTTTTCGGCCGGCCCTGGCGAAGGACCTCGGAGTGCAAGTCGTCGATGGCGATGCCGTTTCCCGCCATGATCTTCGCCGCCACGGCGTTGTACTTGACCTCATCGCCCCTGATCCGCCCCGGCTCGCCGTCGGGCACCGGGGTGGTGCTGGCCCAGACCAGCGTGGCGCCGGTCTTCTTCAGCCGGGCGACCAGCTTGCGGAGGTTCTTCTCGTAGTCGGCAAGAGACGTGGTGAGTGTCCCGTCCACCTTGTCCAGATGCCCGAAGTTCTTCGACTTGGGGTTGCGGTATGCCACGTCCCACAGGCCCCAATTGAAGTGGATGACGTCCCACTTGCCGTCGCCGATCCACGCGCCGATCTTCTCCAACCCGTTCCACGTGTGCTGGGCGTTGCCCTTGTTGGCGGTCACGACCGCCTTGCCGGCAAGCAGTTTGTCCACTCCCTTCCCATATCCGCCGCGAATCGAATCCCCGATCAGCAGCACCCGCGGCAGCGGCTTACTCTGCTCTGTATCGATCTTCTCCGCCGCCCATACGCCGCAAGTCGACGTTATCAGCGCTGCCAGCAAGCAGATTGCACCCAATGTGTTCTTCTTGTACATAGCTCTGTTTCCCTTCGTTGCTTTCACACAACTTACCCTATCGCGTTATCCCGGAAAGAGTTTCTTCAACAATTCGGCATCCAGTTCCGCCTTGGGGGCAAAGGCCGCCGAGTCGATATATCGCAGGAGACTGTGCAGTAGTTGGCGAGCTTCCGGTTTGTCCTGATGGCCGAGCAGATCGATTGCGCAGATCAACATCTTGCCTTTGCCGACCTTCGTTTCCGCGATCAGCCCCAGCTTGTGGTTGGTTACAAAATTGTCGATCATCTGAACCATGGGGCGATAGCTTTTCGGCGTGTCATCCAGAATGATCGGCCGCGAGTTCTTCACTAGGTGCCACCACTGCCAGTTGGTGTGGAACTCCGTGGGGAAACCGGCCAGCCCGGGCGCATCCGGGTCGCAGAGAATGCCCAACGTGCCCGGCGGCCCTGGGAGGCCTCGCTTTTTGGCCGCCGCGGCAAACATCGGCGACCAAAAGTCGGTCTGGAACCCGCCCTCGACGCTGTGGGGCAGCTTGTCCAGCTTTGGCAGCAACAGGATCTTGCCGCCGCCGGCGAGGTGCTTCTTTGTTGCCGCGGCCGTGAAACTGTCCGCGACCAGCACGCCGGACGGCACGCTCGTATCGACCTTGGGGGGATACACCCATATCTCGTAATCGTTGCGATACGTGGTCCCCTCGATGGCCAGTGTGATCGTCAGCTTTCGCGGAGCCAAGATATCGCCCAACGGCAGCGCGAACATGTCTACATCGAAGACCTTGCCCTGCTCGATCGTCACCGGGTCGAAGGCGCTGAACACACCCGACTTACCCCCCTCGTTGGCGACTGTCCACGTCACCCGAGCGCCGGGCATGTCGGCTGGGCCGTAGTGGGCCACCTGGACCCGGCCAATGAACGTCTCATCGGTCGTCCACGTGTACTTCTTCATCCGCAATAACGGCACCGTTTGACAGCAAAACTTGCGCCACGCCTCGGGCGCGATCAGGCCCTTGGATTCCATGAACACGTTGAGGATGCCGACCAGCGCCGTGCCCTGGCCGGGAAAGTCCTGGATGTCGAGCAACTGGAACCCGCCCAGGCCGGGCGTCCTCAAGGTGGCCTCGATATCTTCGCGGTGACAGATCACCGACAACGCGCCCGAGGCGCGCACAAAATCGTGAGCCTGGTCGAGCATGCCTGCCTCGCGGAGCCGCTCGCGGAAGATCTCCAGGTTTCGCGCCCGCGTCACACCCGTGTATTTCGCAATCTCGCGGAAGTCGGGAGAGACCTCGAACGAACCGTTCTCGTGACTGATCACCGGGACCGGAACGCCGGCGATCGACTCGCTGAAATCGACCATCGTCGAAGGCGAACGGTGCTCTATGTGCGGGTTGAGATAGTCGCCCTGGAAGAACGCCCCGCGAACCGGCAAGGTCTTGCTGGTCTTGCAGGTGACCCAGAAGTCGTCGCCCTCGGCCAGGCTGGGATTCCAGTGGACGTTGTTCGAACCCTGCGCGTACAACCGGCGCGGATCGATCTGCTTATAATAAGCCACCATCTCGAACATGCCCTGGTTGCGGCCAAGCTCGTTGCCGAGCGTGAACATGACCAGCGACGGATGATTGCCGAACGCCTTGAAGATCAACTCCCCCTCGCGCTTGGCGTATTCGTAGAGCGACTTCTTCCTCAAGGTGCTTGCCACGTCGAGCCGGTCGATGTTGTGTGTCGCCCCCTCCTTGTTTTCGGGCACCTGATAGCCGCTGCGCTTGCTCGGGATCTCCGCCTGGAAATACACTCCCAATTCGTCGGCCGCCTCGAACGCCGCTTCCGGCGGACACCATGAATGGAAGCGGTAGTGATTCATGCCGTACGACTTGGCAATCGACAAAACGCGCAACCAGCCGGCCTTGTCCATGGGCGGATAACCGGTCAGGGGGAACAGGCAGCAATCGAGTTTGCCCCGCAGGAAAACCTGGCGACCGTTGATGAGCAAACGGTTACGCTCCCTCGTAAAACCCCGCATGCCGAAGTTCACCGTCCGCTGGTCGCGGTTCCGCTCACCGCCGGCCGTCGATTCGAGTTCGAGATTCAAGCGGAGCATGGCCGGCTGGAACTCGTCCCAGAGCGGTACGTCGTCGCCCGGTTGGTAGGTCAGCTCGACGACGTTCTCCCGCTCGGGGGCCTTGAACTCGAACGATTGCGTCTTGAAGGTTGACGGCTTGGCGACATTGTAGCTCTCGCACCCTACCGTGATTCGCCCCGACGCCGCCTTGCCCGTGATGTTGCCGACCACCGCGCGAACGACCGCCTGCTTCTTCTCCACGTCCGGATAGACCTGTACGTCCTCCAGCCAAACCGGCTCGGACGCGCTAAGCTCCATTCTGCCCACGATGCCGTTCCAGTTGGTCTGCGTCCGTTCGTCGACCGCATGGCTCGGGCCGACCGGCGGCAGCTTGGCATTATCGACCAGTACGGTGATCGTATGCTCGCCCGGCGTCATGGCCGCGGTCACGTCGAAGAATTGCGGGGCGCTGAGCGTGTCCTCCCCGCCGCAAAACGTCCGGTCGACCCACACCCGGGTATGTTTGGATCGCTCCAGCAGCAGCATGATACGCTTGCCCTTCCAGGCGCCCGGAATCGTCACGCGGCGCTGATACCACGCCGGCCCTTTCCAATACCAGACTCGAGAGAGCCGATCGATGCACTGCTCGTCCTTCTTGATGCCCTTGTGGTTCTCATCGGTCGTGCCGGGCAACCGGACCGTGTCGTCGAGGTTCTTGGCAAACCATTGCTGGTCCACTCCGACGTCGCTGGCATCCAGCGCGAATCGCCACGTCCCAGCCAGCGAAATCGTCTGCCGATTCGCTGGGGCGGAGTGATCGCCGGATGGCTTTGCCTGCGATGCAGCAGCCCATTCGAGGGAAAGACAACACAGGATCGCCGGCAGGCAAGCCAGCAATCGAATGGGCGCGCGGGTCATCTGATACATAACTGGATCTCCATGCCTTGAATCGCTCTTTTCCAACGACATCCCGTAGCCGCGGGACGCCCTGATGGTTCCGAAGTTTCCCGGAACGGTCAATCAGCCGACGAGCGGCCATCGGCTGCCACCGCCTGCTCATGAACAGCGGGTGACCATATTCCCGGTTCCCGTTCAATTGCCCTTCGGCTCGTTCTTGCCCAGCGTCTCGATACGTTTGAGGATTCCGACCGCCTGCCCGGCCTCCTCCGTCTTGCGATACTCGAGCCGTTCGGCGGCATCCTTCTGCATCGCCCGACTCTTGGTGCGGTCGACGGCATTCTCGGACGGATCCGCACTCTCCGGCCAGTCCCAGTTATCGGTGCGGAAACTGTGCAACGGCAGCCACTGCTTTCCGTTGACCTTCAGGTTGCCCATCGGACTTGTAGCCCATGCGTAACGCACGCCCACGGGTTCCTTAACCAGCGGGCTCCAGACACAAATCGTCTTGGTATCGAAATTCTTGTTGGCGGTGTTCCATATCCCGACATCCTTCTTGAGCGGCTGCGCGGCATGGGCCATGTAGAACTTGCCTGACTTGTCGGCGATCGAAAAACCTTCCAGGACCAATGACATGTCATCAGGCATCACGGGCTTATCGAACGTCAGCACCATTCGATCACCATCCGGCTTCGCCGAGACCAGCGATGCGCTGTCCCAGTTGACTTTCATGCCGTAGATCCTGCTGAGCGCCCAGCGCGCGGCACGCACCGCGGGCACCAGTTTCTTGGACGTGTGCAGACCCGGTATCTGGATATCGCAGATCGGCAGGAACGCCGTATTGGTGGGATCCCCGAGGTCGGCAAGCCCCAGCCGCTGGGCTTCGCGAATATAGGAGGCCGTCGAAACAGACCATTGCTCGAAATTGTCACGCGTCTGAGGAATGCTGCCGGCGCAGAAGCCGATGACGCCCACCGCCAGATTCGGGTCTTCGAAGTCTTCCCGCCAGCCCTCGACCATGAGTTTCATGAGCACCCGGTAGCGTTTCGGCCAGCAGCTTGTTCCCATGGCGTTGTTGTAGCCCTGGTGAAAGAGCACCCCCTTGATCCCCAGCCCCTTGAACGCGCCGAACGTGCCGTTGTAGCAGGAGGCGGCGTCGCTTGGGCTCCGCCCGGGCACGTTCCAGGAGCGGATGCTTTTCCGCGTGGGCTTGGGCGGCAGCTTGTCTTGGGCCACGCCCTTCTTGCGCTGTTGGGCGACGTCCTTCTCCCATTTCTCGATCAGCGGCTTCATGGCCGCATCCCAGTCGAACTCCGCCTGCCGCTTCTCGACCCGTTTCAGGTACCTGGCGGCCAGCGGGTCGTCCTTGAACTTCTGCCGGGGAACCAGGCTTTCAATGGCCGCCCCGCCGCGGGCGTTGTCGATGATCCCGATGGGAATCTGCAAGGCCCGCTGGACGCGAGAGGCAAAGCTGTAACCGATGGCCGAAAAGCCGCCCGCGGTATCGGGGGCGCAGATGGTCCAGCCGGCGATTCTGTCGGCCGGAATGTCCACCTGCAGCGTTTCCGATTCATTCGGCGCAATGCCGACCCGGCGAAGCAGCGGCAAATGCGCCTGAACGCCTTCCATGTCCGCCTGCTGTGTACCACGAAGCCCGAAGGCCATGTTGCTCTGGCCGTTCATGACCCAGACGTCGCCGATGAGGATATTCTCCATCTCGATCGTCTTGTCGCCGGCCTTGACCACCAGCTTCCGCCCGGCCGCGTCGGCCTCCTGAGCCGGGAAAGTGACCTCCCACCGGCCCGCCTCGCCGCCGGCCGCGGCTTCAGCCTTCGCCTGGCCGAACTGGACGGATACCTTCGCCCCCGCCGACGCCCAGCCCCAGATCTTGATCGGTTTGTTGCGCTGAATCACCATGTTGCTGCTGAAGATGTTGTGAACGCGCAGCGCCCCGTTCTCGGCGGCGCTCGCGCCGGCGGTAATCGCCATCAGGGACGCAATCAACAATACGAAGGTTCGATTCATGATAAGGTTCCTTTCCTTGAGTTCGCGGTCCTAACCGTTAGTTAAATGTCGCCGGCGCGCAAATGGCGCCGCAAATTCACGCCGGACAAGATCCAATATTGCAGCAGCGAGTGTCTACTATTGCCCCCCCGAAAAACCCCATCTGGCAAAGTGGTCCACCGACTTTCGGCCCGCACACTTCCCGAACAGACTTGGGGCTCTTGACCGCACAGAATCATAAGGCAAGCTATGGCCTCTCTGACACTAACGAAGTCCTGGAGGCTTACCATTGCCAGACCACACTTTACCAGAAATCCCTGTGCCTTTCGGACGGGCCAAGAACATCCAGTCAGCCGTCCTGCACGTTATCTCCCTGGCCCACTTCGTCATTATAGACGCTCGCGGCCTGGCTGCCAAAGGCTCGGATGGCGTCCATGATGACGATGTCTTCATCGAGGCCCAGGAGGTCAATGAGCTTCTGGTAGGCGAACTTGTGGATGCCCGTCTGCCGCCCAGGTCGATGGGCACGCGGCCGGACTCGTGGTGGTCGAGGGCGGTGAGCAAACGTTCTCGCGGGGTCATGGGGCTTCTTCCTATTGCTGGACGGAGGCGATGTAGTTGCCGTAGCCGACGACGAGCGTGGAGGCGACGAGCACCAGGAGGCCCGCGAAAATCACCCAGTGGGTGCGCTTGCTGGAGCCTTTCCATTCTCTAAAGGCGATGCCCCAGAGGCTGCTGAACACGATGATGAAGGCCATGTGGATCGTCCAGCTCGAGAAGTCGAACTCGCTCATCTTCGTGGTGCCCATGCCGTAAAAGAAGAACTGGAAGTACCAGGTGATGCCGGCGAGGGCGGCGAAGAGGTAGTTGACGGAGAGCCGCCGCGCGCCGCCCGTCACATAGTCGCCGACCGTGCGGTTGCGCAGGTTCAGCAGCAGGCACCAGATGAAATTGGGCGGGAACCCGCCGCCCAGGGCGACGACGAGGATGGGGAAGTTCTTGAAAAGGTCCGGCGATCCGTTGGCCAGCGCACGCTCGGCGATGGGCTTGCCCGCCGCG
>JAUWQU010000103.1 GCA_030610965.1 Phycisphaerae bacterium | reverse complement strand
TGCGGCGTCAAGCTCGAAGAGCGCCCACGCCGCTTTTGCTCGCACATGGATAGGCTGCATCTCGCGCGGCGCGAGCCAACGCGGCGTGGGCGCCCCTGCGGGGCTTGACGCCGCACTCCAAGGGCTTGCGCATTCTCGCATCTTTGCTCTAATCCGGCTTTCCTTTCGTAACGTCCCGCACGGCCTTAATGGCGATCATGCGGTCCAGGGCCAGCTTGGCGTCGCGGGCCTCGTCGGTTTCGACGGTTACCTGGTTCACGACGCGGCCTTCGGCGAGGTTATCCAGCACCCAGACCACGTGGGGCAGGTTGATCAGGTGCATTGTCATGCACAGAGCCGGCGCGTCGGAGAGGACGCGGATGAACTGGTCGCCGTAGCGTTTGGCTAAACGGTTGACGAGGTTGCTTTCCGTGCCGATGGCCCACTTCGAGCCGGCCGGGGCCTGCTGGATGGCGCGGATGATCTGCTCGGTGCTGCCGGCCGCATCGGCCAGGCGGACGACCTCGCGGGGGCACTCGGGGTGGACGATCACGCGGATGCCTGCGTGCCGTCGCCGCACTGCCTTCACGTGGGCGGGCGTGAATCGCTGGTGAACGTAGCAGAAGCCCTTCCAGAGCAGGAAGGTCGCGCGTGCGACGTCGTCGGCAGACAGGCCTCCGTTGGGCAGGTCGGGGTCGTATATGGCGCACGCGTCGTCGCCGTAGCCCATCGCGGCGGCGGTGTTTCGGCCGAGATGCTGGTCCGGCACGCAGAGGATTTTCTCGGCCCCGCCCCCGCCCGCGGCTTTTGGCGCCAATGCCCACTCGAAGACGTTGCGGACGTTGCTCGACGTGCAGCACGCCCCGCCGGCCCGGCCGGTGACGGCCTTGATGGCGGCGGAGGAATTGACGTACGTAATCGGCACGATGCGGGCATCGCCGCTGATGGCGGACAGTTCGTCCAGCGCCGCCGCCACACCGTCCGCGTCGGCCATGTCGGCCATGTTGCAACCGGCCTGGGCGTTCGGCAGTATCACGACCTGCTCGTCGGACGAGAGTATGTCGGCCGACTCGGCCATGAAGTGTACGCCGCAGAAGACAATGTACCTGGCCTGGTCCTGCTGAGCGGCGAGTTGGGAGAGCTTCAGGCTGTCGCCGGCGAGGTCCGCCAACTCGATCACCTCGTCGGACTGGTAGTGATGGCCGAGGATGCAGAGGTCCGAGCCGAGCCGGGCCTTGAGCTCCGCGGCCAGCCTGCCAAGCTCGGCTGCGCTCGTGCGGAGATACTTATCCGGGATCCGAACCTGGTATCGTGGAGTCTTGTGTTGCATGATCGCTCTCAGTGGTCTCGGTGCTTTCAGTCTACTCGTATGCCCAATCACATCATACGGGTTTCGCGGGTGCGTTTTCCTTCGCGGGCTTGCGGCGGAGTTCGCCGAGTTCGCGGCATTGCAGCAGTCGGGCTACGATCAGAAACGCGCCCGAGCCGGCGACGATCGATCCGACGAGCACGACGAGCCGGCCGAGGAACACGGCGCTGCTCAGCCAGCGCTGCCACCCGGCCTCGAGGGCCATTTGCGTAGCGATGATTGCCCCGGCCATCACGACTGTCGCCACGATCGTCTTGGCGGTGGACATCAGCAGGCTCCGCATTCCAAGCTTGCCGACTTTTCTGTGGAGCACCCACAGCAGCCAACTCACGTTGAGGATGGCCGCGATGGACGTGGCCAGGCCCAGCGCGGCGGACTTTAGCGGCGTGTAGATTCCCAGGTACACGAGCACCAGGCTGAGGGCTGTCGCGACGACCGCGGAGTACATGGGCGTTCGCGTGTCCTTCCTCGCAAAAAACGCCCGCAGCAGTATGTGCGAGCAGAAATACGCGGGCATGCCCAGGCAGTACATCCGGAGCATGCCGACGGCGATCGCGGAATCCCTGGCGGTGAAGTCGCCTCGCTGGAAGCCCAGCACGATTGTCGGCTCGGCGATGATGATAAGCGCGACGCCCGACGGGATGGCCAGGAACAGGCAAAGCCGCAGGGCACGGTTGATCGCGTCGCGCAGGCCGGGCAGGTCGCCCCGGGCCGAGCAGCGGCTCATCAGCGGAAAGACAACCGTCGCTATCGAGATAGCCAGCACGCCGAGCGGCAGTTGATAGAGCCTTCCGGAGAGGTACTGCCCGCGGACGACGCCCGGCGCAAGCGGCAGCCAGGGCGCGGCCTCGGTGCGGGTAAGGGCCAGGGCGATTATTCGCATGAGCTGGTCGCCGAACTGAACCAGCCCCAACGGCAGCACCGTCGGCGCCATGCGTTTGGCGATCTGGCGGATCTCCGGCAGGATCGGCCGGAGGTTCCACATCGTGAGAATCCCGTTGCGCTTGAGCAGCCAGAGAGCCCCCGCCAACTGCCCGATGCTGCATACCACCAGCCCCACGCCGACGACGCGGAACTGAGGCACGTCGCTACGGCTTATCGCCGGGGCGACGAACACCGCGGTGCAGATCAGCCCGATGTTCAGCAGTATCGGCGCCGCGGCCGGATACGCGAAATGGCCCTTGGCGTTCAGGGCCGCCGAGCACAGCGCGAGCATGCAGATGAAGATCGTGAACGGCAGCATGATCATGGTGAATTGGATCGTCAGCCGCTGCTTGATCTCCTGGCCGGCAGAGCCCTGGTCGCTCAGCACCAGCCAGATCGCCAGGCCGATCTCGATAATCGCCACCAAAACGGTCAGCACGACGGCGAGCAGGCCGGCGGTGTTGGCCAGGACCTTCTTCGCGCGGGCCCATCCGCCTTCCTCGGCGGCATCGGTGAATACCGGCACGAACGCGGCCGACAGGGCCCCCTCGCCGAAGAGCCTTCGGAACATGTGCGGGATTCCGAACGCCGTCCAGAAAACGTCCGCGATTGCGGGCGCGCCAAGCGGCACCAGGGCGATGTCGCGAACCATTCCCAGCACGCGCGAGACCATCGTCAGTCCGGCCACCACCTTGGCCGCGCTGAAGAAATGCTCCTGCTCGTGGTCGGCATTCGCGTTGTCGGGCTTAGCCTCCGCCATGGCGGAACATTATGCCCGCACCGGGGCGCAAGTGGAAGCGGCAAGCATCTGCCGCCGGCCCTTACTTGTTCCTCTTGCCTCGCTTGGGTTTCTTGTCGCTCTTGGGCGGCTGGGGTCTTCTGTTGGGCAGCACATGCGCCCGGATGGCCCAGGCGTTCCACATCGCTGACAGCTCGGTCACCAACTCTGGCTTCTCGGATGCGAGGTCATGCAACTCTGTGCGGTCGGCGTGCATGTCGTAGAGTTCCCCCGGCTTGCCACCTTTGCTGACGAGCTTCCAGTTGTCGCGTCGGATGGCGCGGTTGTTCTCGTGCTCCCAGTAGAGGGCCTCGCGCTGGATTGGCTTGTCGTCGAACGCGGGAACGAGGCTCCGGCCTTCCATCGGAATGATATCGTTGCCGGCGAATCGCGTGGGGTAGGTCGCGCCGGCGACGTCCACGCACGTGGCCATCAGGTCGACGAGCTGGCCTGGCTGGTGGCGGAGCTTGCCCTTGTCGGTCACTCGCGCGGGCCAGTGGACGATCAGCGGCGTGGAGATGCCGCCCTCAAGCACCCAATGCTTGTACTCGCGGAACGGTGTGTGGGAGACGTTCGCCCACGACCTGCCGTAGCCTATGTAAGTGGCGTCTGGCCCGGGCATGACGCCGACGCCCTGGCGGGTGGGCCAGCCATCGCGCGATTGCTTGGGGATCATGTCCAACTGAAGAGCCGCCGGGTCCATGGGCGGCAGCGGCGGCTTGGCTGGGCGGGCCGCATCCTTGGCGTCGCCGCCCTTGCGGGCTCCACGGCCCATGCCCTCGGCGCAGGCGCCGTTGTCCTCGAGGAACATGATCAGCGTGTTGTCGAGCTGCCCGCGTTTCTTCAGTTCAGCCACGATCCGCCCGATGCCCTGGTCCATGTTGTCGACCATGGCTGCGTATACCTCCATGCACCGGGCCTCCCATGCCTTGTCGGCCACGGCGTCCCAGTCGCCGGCCTGCGGAGAGAGAGGCCATTGCTCGCGAATCAGGCCGAGCTTGCGGGCCCGCTCGAAGCGCGCCTTGCGGACAGGCCCGTAGCCGCCGTCATACTTGCCGCGGTACTTGGCGATGTCCTTGGCCAGGGCCTGCATCGGCCAGTGGGCGGCCGTGTATGCGACGTACATGAACAGCGGCTTGTCGGCGTAGGTGCTGAAGTGATCGGAGATGAACCTTACCGCGTGGTCGCTGATGGCGTCGGTATAGTAGTACTTCTCGGGCTTGTACTGCTCGTCGGCGCAGGGCGAGATCAGCGTGTTGTCGCGTGTCAGGCTGTTGGGGTCGTAGAAGCTGCCCGCCCCGTGGATCGTGCCGTAGAACCGGTCGAACCCGCGCTGGCACGGCCAGTTGTCCTTCGAGACGCCGGGCCTGACGTGCTTCGTAACGTGCCACTTCCCGGCCAGGTACGTGCCATACCCGGCCGGCTTGAGCGCCTCGGCGATGGTGACGCACTTCTTGCTGAGGTCGCCGCGGTAGCCGTCCACGCCGCGGTCGTTCATCATGTGCCCCACGCCCGCCTGGTGCGGGTGGAGGCCCGTCAAAAGGCTGGCCCGCGTGGGGCAGCACCGGGCGGTGTTGTAGAACTGCGAGAACCGCAGCCCGCTGGCGGCCAGGGCGTCGAGGTTAGGCGTCTCGATCTCCCCGCCGTAGCAGCCGAGGTCCGAAAAGCCCATGTCGTCGGACATCATGATGATGATATTGGGTCGCGACATCTTGCTGGCTCCTGTGTTGACCGGCGCGCCTCGCAGCGCCCGAGGCGCCGCAATCGCCGCGGCGGCCAGGCCGACGGACTTCAGAAACGCTCTTCGTGAAAGCGAACGCATGATAATTCTCCTTTGCCGCCGGCCTACAGCCAGCCTTTGCGGATCGGCTTGATCATCTTCGACACACTGTCAGCATGCTTCCAGGACTGGAATCGCCACCAGTCCTTCATGTCGTCCGGCGGGGCGATCTCGGCGGCGATCTGCTCGTCGCTGAGCCCGGCCGCGACTAACTCTTCACACCGCCCGCGCAGCCAGTGGAAGTATTCCACCCACCGCTCGAGCGTCGTCTTGTCGCCCAGCGGCCCGTGGCCGGAAATCATCACGGCCGGGTCGAGGTCGATGAGCCTCTGGTAGGTATCCAGCAGCAGCTTGGCCGTCTCGGCCCGGAGGTTGACCGTCAGCGGGATCAGCCCCCAGCCGAAGATGTCGCCGACGAGCAGCACGCGGTTCTCGGGAATCCACGCGACGCAGTCCTCGTCGGTATGACAGCCCGGCATGTGGATCCAGTGCAGGCTTCGCCGGCTGCCTCTAAACCACCGGCCTCCGGGGCCTACGGGTGCGGTCTGGTGGTTGATGATTTCCGCGCCGAACTCGCGCCGGAAGGCGTCGTTCAGCACGACGTGGTCGTAATGGGTGTGCGTGTTGAGCACGTACCGCAGCGGCTTGCCGGCCAGCGTTCGGCGGATGGCGGCGAATACCTCGTCCTTGGCGTCGGGCTGCTCGAGGGCGTCGACGACGATGCCGCAGTCACCCATGTCGATCCAGGTGAGGTTGTCGATCTCCTGCCGCACGCACAACCCGTCGGCGACCTCGATGATCTTGGGCGTCTCGGCGTCGTCGGTCATGCGTCGGCCTTTCCGTTGGGAGGATTTCATCGCAGAGTTCGCGGAGAACGCTGAGAAGAGGAGAAGAAGAAACATCTTGAGGGGGATTACACGGATTAAGAGATTACATGGATATGAGAAGATGCAGAACAGAATGACTCTTGCATGCTGTTTCTTCCCTGTAATCCTTTAATCCATGTAATCCCCATCCAGCTTCTTCTTCTCTTACTCTTTTCTCCGCGTTCTCCGCGTTCTCTGCGATGAGACCGCTTCTTCTACTGCCCCTTTGTCAGGTCCAGGCAGAGCATCTTGGACTGATCTCGGATGATAAGCTTTGTGCCGCAGAGGCTCAATGGGGCCCAGATTTCCCTGCCGCTCAGCAGGCTTTCAATCTTGCCGACTTCCTTGTAGCTCTCCGGCGAGAGTTCCACAAGGTGCAGCGAGCCGAGCTTGCCCTCGATGATGTACAGCATGCCATCGACCAGCAGCGTGTGCCCTCGCTGGAAGTTGGGGCTCTGGCCCGTCTGCCAGAGGATCTTGCCGTCGAGGTCCACGCACATCAGCCCGTCGCTGGCCTCGTTTGAGTTCGAGTTGATGTAGAGGTGGTCCTTGTACAGCAGGGCGGGGTTCATCTGGCTGTTGATCTTGTCGTTTCGCCACAACTCCTTGGCCTGCCACTTTCCGCCGGACTGCGAGACCTTGATCATGACCGTGCCGGCCTTGTACCCGCCGGTGATCACCACGCGCCCGTCGCCGATGCTCGTGATGTTGGGTATCGATATCCTGCACGACCAGCCGTCGTAGTTCCACAGCTTCTTGCCGGTGGCGGCGTCTACCGCCGTCGCGCCGTTGGCGTTGACGATGATCGCCTGCTCGATGCCGCCGATGTTGACCACGACCGGCGATACGTAATGGGCTTTGCCCACGGGTCCGCTGCGCCATCGCTCCTTGCCTGTGGCCTTGTCGAGCGCCACCAGGCCGGCCTCGGCGGTCTGCGGGGCGATTATTACAACATCCTGGTACAGCAGCGGCGACTGCGAATAGCCCCACGTCGGCAAACGTCCGGCGTCGCCGAAGTCCTTGGTGATCTTCTTGGACCACACCGGCTTGTGGGTCTTCTTGCTGATGCAGTGCATCTGCCCGAAGCAGCCGATGGTGAAAACGTACTTGTCGTCGACGCTCGGCACGCTGCGCGAACCGTCGTGCGAGATCTTGCCCGGGGCCGGGTAGCTGTAAGACCACTCGTCCTTGCCGGATTCCAGGTCCAAACAGCGGAGCACGTCGCTGCGGCCCGCCACGCGGTCGAGGAAGTAGACCTTCGAGTCCTGTATGGCCGCGCCGCCGTAACCGGCGCCTGCCCTGACCTCCCACAGGACCTTCAGCCCGCCGGCCGGGAAGGCCCTGGGCAAGCCCGTCTCGGCTGAGATGTTGGTCCGGTCAGGCCCGCCGTACTGGGGCCAATCCGCCGCCACGCAAGGAATCGCCATCAACGCACACGCACAAAGTATCCAAGCAACTCTGGACATAGTTCTTCTCCCGAAAGCTCTTAAAGTCCTGAACGTTCTATCGCCACTCTTTTCGAATCCGGCAGAATCATCATACGCCGGCGCACCATGTTAAACGCGAAAACCGCCCGAGGAATCGCACAGTTTTTCCTACTTCATGATTTCCCGAAGCGCCACGGCGATCTGGCTCGCTCTTACGTTCTGTCGGAGCCCTGCGAGCCAGGGCCCCGCGCTAGAAGAGCGTTCCCTGCTGACCACCAAATGCCAGCGGGGCTCGTTGCTCTGTGGCGTTACGGTCCTCGTCCCAGGGCGCCTCAGAGAGGCCGGTGGTGGGGCATGCGTCTCGTCGGCCCCAGGGAAGATGGTGCTGCATAGCCCGATGGCGTGGCAGCTCAACCGGCGTGGACGGCGCTTCCCTATGACTCTTGGCCAGGTGCGTGATCCAGGTTTGGAGGACATCGCGCCCGTAGAGGCAGCGTCCGTGCCGTCGGGCCTGATAGAGGCACAACTCCTCCAAATCCGCTTTGCCGCCGTAATGCAGGATGTACCTGATCAGCCTGGGCGCCAGGGCGAAGTCAAGCGAGTACGCCGTCGTCAGCGCACTCAGAACGCAATAGCCGGGGAATGGATTGTCCTCAAAGTTGATGTCCACCGTGCGCCGGCTAATTGCCTGGAAGAAGCCATGTTCCACGATCCTCCCCGTCTTTCCCGGCGAGGAAGGCACCTCCGCGGCAACCGCCTGGAGGTTGAGGAATGTCGTCTTCGGGAGGTCTTCAAAGCCGCGGCATCCCACGAGCCCTTCCCGGAACGCCCAGGTTTCTGAAAGCTCCCAAATGTCCACGTCCCAATGCCCAATTGAGACCTCAAGCCCGCCGAATCTGGTCTTTCGTCGGACGTAGGGCTCCAGGTAGGACAGCAGGGATGGAGTGAACTTGGCTACGACGATGTCCACGTCATGGGGGTCCTGGCTGAGGCCTCGAAGCATGAGGTCGCGCAGCATTCCTCCGAACAGGTAGGCCGTCTGGCCGAGCCGAGCAAGCTCTTGGAGCAGCGGCTTGAGGGGAATCCTATGCGCCGTTTGAGCAGCAAGGAATTCGGCCGCTCGTCCTTGCAGTTGGGCCTCCAGCTTGTCGTAGCCATGCTTAGCCATTCATCAGCCTTCGATGAAGCGCCGCGGCGAACGTGTCCGTCATGCCGCAGATGTAATCGGTCAGCAACTGCAAACGGCAATAAGTCTCCGGGAGCTTCTTGTCCTTCATCTCGTGCTGGAAGACGCTCCGGTAGTTGTCTGACAGAAGATTATACGCCTTGCCGGCGAAGGTTTTTGTATCTTCCTTCTCTGGGTCCGCGTGTTTCACTCCTTCCCAGAACAGGTCCATCAGGTCCCAGATTATCCTGCGTCCCATCAACTCCAGCTTCAATGTCTCGTCTGAGCAGTAAACCTGGGAGCGGTTCAGCTTCCGACATGCTTTTACGAATGCGGCAGCCTTGGAGTCTTTCACCCCGGATTATTCACCAAACTGAACGAGTTTCTTGATGCGCAGCCCCGTTCTGTCGCGTAAAAAGAGGGTATTCCAATCCTCAACGCACAGAACGGAGATGAACCCAATGGGTGAACGCCATGGATGGCTGTTCGAGCCTACCTTTAACCGCTCGATCAAGATTCGTCAAGCCGATCCTCGAATTACTTCCGACGCCGGAGCACTGCTGCTG
>JAUWQU010000063.1 GCA_030610965.1 Phycisphaerae bacterium | reverse complement strand
CTGTGGGCAATAATCGACTCACTCATTTGGGCATCGGGCATAACGGTTGAGAGATGCTCTGCGCGCACGATGCAATCGGGCTGTCCTATCCTCTCGGCGAGGGTATCAGCCGAAACCGGCCTGGCGGTCCGTCGCGCGTCTACCTCTCTTGACATCCGCGCCCAGTTCAGCACAACTCGTTCCTGCTCTTCGCTGACGCATCCTGACGCTATGGAGCACACGGCTGGCAATGCCAGGATGAGAATCGCGGCTCTGTGTGTTTGCATATCAGCTCCCTTATCTGCGCCGATCTTACTTGTCGGGCTGGGGCCCCGTTGACAGCAGTTGGCCAACAGTTGGGGCGCTTAAATGGAATGGCAAGGGCACAAGCGTTCCATGCCCGCCCCATTTCCTAGCGTTAGGACTGGCCAAGTTGCCCAAGGATGGATCCCCCGCAGCATCTCCGTAGCAGGAGTATACCATCAGGAATCCAAGCTTGTACGACAATGCCCCACGAACCTTTGCATACGAAAGCTGGTAGGCGGGATTCCCTGTGCTATTCTCGCTCTCCTTTGTCGTCAACCCCGTAGGCCCGCCATGTCCCCAGAACAGGAAACCTTGCAGTTCTTTGTCTATTGAGAGTCCCTGGAAATCCCCGAGGAGAGACCACGCCGTTGGATTGCGTCTCTCGACAACCTTGAACCCGCCGGCTTCCAGGTCTCCGACATCCTTGCCCCACATCACATAAGCCATCCCGACACCTTGCCCGAGGCCTTCCCATCCGCCCCAAGAAGCCAAGATCGTATTCGGCACCTTGAATCTTCCGCAGGCGAAATGCATGCCTCCGAATTCTCTGATCAAATAGCTTGACGCCTTACTCGAATTCTCCGGCTGCAACCACTTCTTCCATTCTGCGGCGTCCAGGCCTGTAATCAGTGCCAACTTTTCCACTGTGTCATAGCTATTGTTTGCGATGGCCACCGCAGTTGCTTGATTCTTGCGATCAAGCTTCCAGAGCCCTGCCGGATCGGTGTACTTGAGCGGATTCCCACTCACATACTGGTAAAGATTCATGCCATCCCGATATTGCCCCACCGAATCGCGCTGTGTGAACTGCGCCCCGGATACGTTCCTCGCCATCGGCGGCGCCTGTGGTGTTCCCGCCGGATCGCGCTGCATCCAGCGCCCCAGGGTTGGATGGTACATGCGGTTCCTGGCGAAGGCGTCTTGTGAAGCCGCCCCTATGGCCGCAAAGCCTACCAGAATTGAGACCAAGAGTGTTCGTTTCATCGTCCTACCCCTTTCGGTTTGTTGGGTGTCCTTCATCATTGTCATTGTCATCTTGTCGGCCGGGCTGGTGCTTGTGGCTGGTGCGGAGTCGGGTCGCCCTGCCGTGGCGCCTGCGGGCCGTAGGGTTGGTGTTGTTGCGGCTGGCCGGGCATCATGCGTTGGAGGTTCCGGCGGTTGATCTCGTTGGTCCGCTCGACCTCAGCCAGGTTGGCGGCCCGGCCGGCTTCTGTCTGCCACCAGGCTGCCTTGCGGGGCGACCGGCCGGCAGCGACGAAATCGGGCGAGCCTCGCCTGCTGGCGCCTCTTTGGACTTGTGGCCCGTACAGCTTCCTGTATGTTTCTGGGTGGGCGGCCAGTTCCAGTTTCCAAAGCTGGCCGAACGTCTCAGCCACTTCCTGCAGCGGCGACCGGCTTGTCGGCCAGAGTCTCGCGGCGTGACTGAACGCAACCAGCGCCCCGGGAAGATCCTTCGTGACCTTGGCCAGGACGTGGCCCCTGTGAGCAACGAATGTGGCCAACTCCTGCTGCGGGGTAAGGCTCTTGAGCCAGTCGCAAAGCTCGACCTGTTCGGGTGTGCTCTTTCGTGGCCAGGATAGGTAGAACTCGTCCGGGTCGATACTGAATCCGTTGCCGGCTCCGTCGAAGTTGAAACGATCGCGCCATTTCGCGTTCGGGTGGTCCGCGCCTTCCCATCGGCAGAAAGTGTGCTCCTTGCTGCAAACCAGTTTGACCGGGTAGCCGAGCCGCCGCCCGACGGCGACGTACGTCACGGGCAGCGACACGCAGTTGCCGCCGAAGGCCTTGCGGGGGTCGTCGTTGTCCATCAGCCCGTGAATGAAATGCTCTTTGGAGGTCTTTGGCGCGGGGGCAGGCTCATCCGGCCGAACGAGGCCCGTATGGTAGTGCAGGCCGATGTCTTTCTGCAGGACGCTCATCAACCATTCGGCCCTGAAGCGAGCCTCGGAGTGCTTGTAGTGTTCGGCGTGTTCCTTGTAACCCGGGTCGGTCAGGCGGTAGAGGTGTCGCTCGGTCACTGCCTTCACGCGGCCCGCCCCCTTGTCGAGCTTCGCCAGGCACTTGTCGATGTCCATGTCCTCGGCGCCCGGCAGGCCGGTGGCGCAGAGCAGGTTCATTTCGGCGATGTCCACTTTTGCGAGCTGCTCCGGAGTCATGGCGAGCAAGTGCTCCAGCGACCGCGAGTTCTGGGCGATTGGTGCCGGAGGCTCCGCGGGCGTGGATTTCGCTGAGGCCAACAGGGCTGTCCCGCCACCCAACACTGCACCCAGAGCGAAGACGAGCAGGTAGTTGGCGATGCGAGGCCATGGGCGTTCGGACGTCCCGGCCGTAATCTTAGCCGCCGCGCGCAATCGTTTGGCTCTCTTGCCGCTCATGAGAACTCCCCATATAGCCCACTGCATCGCCATCATGCTGCCCCCCCCGTCGGTTGTCAAGAGAAAAATACCGAATCTGCGACTTTCTGGCGGCCTTACAGCGTTCTTGACACGGCCTGCGCCGCGGGCTTGCGATTCCCCACATCATGAAAATGCTATCAGGCATACAACCATCGGGCATGTTGCACATCGGCAACTACTTCGGCGCGGTGCGGCAGTTCCTCAAGCTCCAGGCCGACGGGCACGTCGCCATGATCCAGGCCGTCAAGGCCGTCGTGCATGGCGGCGAGCCCGCCGCCAAGGCGCTGGCTCTCTACGAGACGCTGCGCAGCGAGGCAACATTTCCCCACGATTTTTCTTGACAAACACCCCGAACGCTGTACTATGGTTCCCGTTGCAGGTGTCCCGGTAAGTGGGACAAAAGGGAAGGCCGTGAAAATCGGCCACGGACGCGCCGCTGTAACCGGCTACGACCGCCGCAACAAAGCCACTGTTGGGCTGTGGACGCCCGATGGGAAGGCGCGGCGGAAGGTTTTCGGCGGAGTTCGGGACTTACAGGCCATGTCAGGCGATGCCCGGCAATGGCATTGAGTTCCAGAATTCCCGTCGAAAGGACCCGGAAGCCAGAAGACCTGCCTGCGAGCAGCTTGGTCTGGCTCTCGCGAGAGCGGCCGTGCGGTTATATTGGCTTTCTTGTCGCCAATCCACCCCGGTCTCTCCTTACGAGAGCCGGGGTTTCTTTTGACCGCTCCCAATGGACGGGGGCGGAAGGGCAAGTCCTTTTCCGCCCACGGAAGCCCAGCCAAACTGCTGACGACGTCGGTTTGCGCCCTGACCGCTTCGTCATTCGAGTAGGGTTGCGAGACCGCCCACGAAACAGCATGTGCGCATAACGGAGTCGCTGACGATTGGCCCGCTGGCGCCCCCGACGGAGAGAATACCCCACAGTTCTGACTGCGATGTCGATCCTATCGCATTCTCATCTCAGCGATGGACGCATTTTGCGCAGAACCTCCGCGGGAGCGACGCAGACCTGAACGGTTTGCTCTCGCTGGGTCATGACGGCAAGAATCCATGCAAAGCTGTCTGCGGGCGGAGGAGGTACCGCCAATGACCAATAGAACTTGACCTGACCAAAAATGCGCCCAGGCCTCGTGTCACCTGGCAAGGCCGTTTAGAAAGCTATCTCTGCTGCGAGTGGTCATTTCTAAACAAACTGCTGGCCGCGACAAACGGGGCGACCGACGGGCAAGATGTGAACTAACCCCAAAGTCTCAGAGGCAGATTCGAAGGAAAACGTAAATGAAAACTGCAACACAGACTATGATTATCGTGACTACAATCGCACTGGCCCTGGCTGGATCCGCCCATGCAGCCCCTTACAACTTCAACGGCTTCTGGGTTGACGTGGAGGCGTGGGCAGGTGTCGGCAGCAATGAAACGATCTTGGTGGTTGACTGGAATCTGCTGGACAACGGTGCCACGACCGCCAGTGAGTCCCACGCTTTCGGCTTCCGATGGGACGGGGTCAAGTACGACTCGGACATGCTGGCGGCGTTCGACAGCGCCGGCATCTTGGCGGTGACGACGGGTTCCGGCGGGAGTTTCCTCACCAATATCGCCTACAACGACACCGACGACAACGAGGTACATATTCACGTCGAACCGGGAAGCTGGAACGTCGCCAGCACAGCCGACCCCCACTCCTACTGGGGCACATGGGGCGATTCCGAGTGGGACTTCGCCAGTGGCGGGATCGACCAGGAACTGCTCGTCGACAACCGGTATGTTGGCGCCAACGCCATCGTGTTCTTCCAAGCGCTGCCGGACTACGCCAATGACCAACTGAACATCCCCGTGCCCGAGCCGGCCAGCCTTGCGATGCTGGGCTTCGGTTCGTTGGCGCTGATCAGGCGACGAGTTCGATCCTGAACCAAACAAAGACAGTCCAAGCGGGCGGTGCGTAAATCGCCCGCCCGCTTGGAACGCTTACAAGAACCGGCGATCATGGCAGCGGCGCCGCGAACCGTCAGCTTGGGCAAGATAGGTCTTGTCGCGAGACCGCCCCACTTCACGCCGTGCATGGAGAACGACCATGATTCTTCGAATTTCACTGTTGACGGCCATGACGGCCGCCACGCTGTCCACCATGCCGGCGACGGCCCAATATCGATACGAAACCGGCGATTTCGCCACCGAGGTGGTCGCCTACCATGGAGGAAACTCGGGCCATGCTTACGACTGGCTGAGCCAAGAGCCCTACACAAACCCCGCCGCCGCGCTGGGCCGGCCCACCGTGGACAGTTGCGGCGACGACTGGCGCATCCCGATGGATGACCCGGTGCCTGTAAATCCAGTCTATCCCGCATTCCGGTATTATGAGCTTTGTACCGTCGGCTACGATTCGTACCGCGAGGGGATGCAGACGGTCTACGATGGAACCGGGTATCTTGAACTCAAGTTCGACCACAAGGTGTTCGACAACCCCCTCAACCCCTACGGCAGCGACATCATCGTGTTCGGCAATACGATGCAGGAAATCGGCGACAGCCAGGAATGGGACAACGGCGATCCGCAGGCCATGTCCGTGGGCTCGAACGTGTTCAACGAACCCGGGGCCGTACTCGTAAGCCAGAACGGCGTGAACTGGTATCGACTGCCGGACCCGGGCAGTGAATCCGGCAGCGCAACGGTTCGCGGCGCCGATGATTTCGCCCCGACACTCGGCCGGGTGTACGACCCGGAGAATCCCGACATCTCCATCAGCACGCAATACTGGGAAAACCAATGGTGGGGGCACCCCACAAACCCGACGTATCCCGTTGATCCAGCCATCGAACCGGCAGACTTCGACGGGATGACCGTGGCGGAAATGGCATCGGCCTACAAGGGCTCGGCCGGGGGAACGGGCCTGGACATTCAACACCTCGATTCCGGCGATTACGACCAGCTCGCCGTGGACGCCGAAACCGGCATGAAATGGATTCAATACGTCCGCATCGAGAACCCCAAGGATGCCGACGGCGAGTATGTCGGCACTTCCACTGAGATCGACGCGGTGGCCGACGTCTTCGCCAGAAGAATGGGCGACTGCAACCTGGACGGCGTTGTAGACGCGGCCGACTACATAACCCTCAAGCGAAACATCGGCCAGGCATCCGGCGTGGACTGGTGGGAGAACTGCGACCTCGACGATGACGGCGTTGTGGCATGGTCGGACATGGACCTGCTGTCGTCCAACTTCGGGCTGGACAACCACGAATACAACCTTACAGGCGCAGGCGACGGCATGGAGGTTTCCTTGCTCGATACTTCGACCGTGCCGGAGCCCGCCACCATCGTGCTCGTGGGTCTTTCCGGCCTGGCGGTCTTGAGAAAGAGGCTGCATTGAGTTCGGTTCGACCGACAAAACGATTCGGAAGGCATATCGCGTTTACCGGTTTTACGCTGGTCGAGTTGATGGTTGTCGTTGCGATTCTTTCGCTGCTGGCGACCATCCTTGTGCCCACCCTCTGGCGAGCCAGGGAAATCACCAAATCCACGCTGTGCCTGACCAACCTTCATGGCTTGGGCAGGGCGCTGCACACATATACCTATGAAAATGACGGGCACTATCCATTGGCCTATTACACCCAACGGGTAGGTCGGGTGCGATACAACTACGCCTGGGACATCACCCATATTCAAAACTGGGACACACGTGAGCAAGAGATGACCGCAGGCATGCTCTGGCAAGGAAAGAAGCTGTTCCAGATCCAGCAGTGTCCCTCTTTCAAAGGTTCGGCCAACTGGATGGACGATCCGTTCACGGGCTACAACTACAACACGAGCTATCTGGGCTACAACGAAAAGCCCCACCCCACCGGTAAGCCGCCGAAGACCGTGACCATCTACGCCGTCAAATACCCGGACCAGACCGCGGCGTTTGGGGACGGGCAGTACCAATCCGGCGCCAACAAGTTCATGAGGGCGCCGTGGCGCGACGCTCCGTGGGACACCTTCGTTGGCCGGTCCGCGGGCACGCAGGGGTATCGGCATTTGGGCAAGACAAATGTCTGCTGGGCAGATGGCCACGCCACACACTGGGCCGAGAAACACCGCCAGACCCATCTCGAAGAAATGAGCCGGATTCCCGAGGATGCGCCGTACGGGTATCTCTCTGCCGACAACAGCCTGTATGACCTGAAATAAGACTCGAATCCCGCGACGGAATCCGGCAGAATGGGCCTTGGCGCCCGCTACGGAAGTGGGCTCAGGTTGAGTTCGAGGCACTTCACGGAAGGAAGTCTCGTGGCAGAGATCATGATTCCCGGTGCCGCAACGCCGACAGAGGGGCCGGACAGCCGGCCGTCGAACCCGCTGTACCGCATGGCAATGGCGATGCCCTACGCCATCCTCGCGGGGCTCATCGCCCTGCTGATCTACTGCCACGTCAAAGGCGAGCCGTTCAATGTCTCGAAAGAGGACGGCTTGATCGAGTGGGGGACGGTTGTTGCGTTTGGGCTCTGCGGGGCGATTGCCTTAACGGCGGCCCTGACCAATCGGTCGCGGCTGTCCAAGGCACAGATGATCCTGATAATCCTGGTTGGGCTGGTGGCTTTCGCGGCCGTGGGCGAGGAACTCAGTTGGGGCCAGCGATACTTCGGCTTTACCCCGCCGGAGGGCATGAAATCCGACGAGGGCGGGACCGTATACATGGGCCATAACGACACCACAGGGCACAACCTGTCTGTCGAACTCGGGCCGTGGCATTTCTCACTGTTTGGCTGGTCTTTCGACATCGGCCCGCTGAAGTTCTCGCTGGGCGGGATGCTCTTCGGCGTTCCACTGATGGTGGTCATAGTCTTCCACGGCATCTGGCTACCGCTACGGGTCCGAGCCGCCAAGCCCAAGTCCACATCGTTTACACGCAAGCTGGGGCTCTTCCTGCCCCCGATCCACCTGGCAGTCCTGCTGCTGGCCGGGACGATCCTGTTCCACTATTCCGGCAAGGTATGGAAGGACAACACCGAAGCCCGCGAGTTCAAGGAATTGCTCGTCCCGGCAGTCTACGCCTTCATGCTGCTGCACGCCTACTTCCGCGACCGCAACGCCATCAACACTGTCGTGACCGGCGCAGCGGTCGTTCTGCTGCTCGGCGGCTTCGCGCTGAGCGTAATGGCAGTCCTGTAGCGCCCTTGACACGACCCGCCCCGCCGCCGTACGATTCGCCCCATAATGAGAGTGCTATCAGGCATACAACCATCGGGCATGTTGCACATCGGCAACTACTTCGGCGCGGTGCGGCAGTTTCTCAAGCTCCAGGCCGACGGGAACGAGTGCTTCTACTTCATCGCGAACTACCACGCGCTTACGAGCCTTCGCGACCCGGCTCGCCTTCGCGAGCTTACCAACCACCTCGCGGCCGGGTACTTGGCGCTGGGCATCGATCCGGACAAGAGCGTTTTCTTCGCCCAGTCCGACGTGCCGCAGGTGACCGAGTTGTGCTGGCTGCTGAACTGCGTCTGCCCCGTCAGCATGATGGCCAAGACCCACAGCTACAAGGACAAGACCTCCCGCGGCTTGGCGCCGAACATGGGGCTGTTCGATTACCCCGTGCTCCAGGCGGCGGACATCGTCATTTACGACGCCGACCTCGTACCCGTCGGGCAAGACCAGCGGCAGCACGTCGAGATCACGCGAGACCTCGCGGGCAAGTTCAACCTCGCCTTCGACAAGTCTTTTGACAAAGGAGTGATCGTGGTGCCCGAGCCGTACATCCTCGACGACGTGGCCGTCGTACCGGGCATCGACGGGCAGAAGATGTCCAAGAGCTACGACAACACCATCGAGATATTCCTGACGCCCAAGCAGACGAAAAAGCGATGTTCCCAGATCGTCACCGACTCGACACCGCTGGAAGATCCCAAGGATCCCGAAAAGTGCAACGTCTTCGCGCTTCTGAGGCTCTTCGCGACGAGCGAGGAACTGGCCGAGATCGCCGCCAAGTACCGCGCCGGCGGCTACGGCTACGGCCACGCCAAGGCCCGGCTGTGCGAGCTGATAAACGAGACGTTCGCCGAAGCCCGGCAGAAATACGACAAGCTCCTGGCCGATCCGGACTATCTCCAGGACGTCCTGCGAGAAGGAGGCCGAAAGGCACGCGAGGTCGCCGAGGCCACAATGCAGCGCGTTCGGGACGCCGCCGGGATCGCGATGCATCGGTAGGTTGAAAAGAAGGTCTTAGGTCTTAGCTCATAGGGCGCACCATCGAGCCCGGCGGATTGTCACAGCACAGGCGCAGATGCGGACGGCTACGGTTAAGGCTCTGCCACCCTGAGACCTGAGAGCTATGAGCTAAAACCTTTTGGGAGCAGAGAACGCAAAAGCCGCGGAGGAAAGATATTATGGTATTGCTTTCTCCGCGGCCTCCGCGTTCTCCGCGATAAATACGCGTCTTTCTTCTTTTTGCCGAAAAGTTCTGTCTGCAGGGCCCGGCGGGCTGCTACTATCGGAAACCTATGGCCGACTACCGCGTAAACCTGGACGTCTATAACGGTCCGCTGGACCTGCTGCTCTACCTCATCCGCAGGGAAGAGGTGGACATCTATGACATTCCAATCGCACGAGTCACCGAGCAGTACCTCGGCTACGTGGACATGCTGCACGCGATGGACCCGAA
This sequence comes from Phycisphaerae bacterium, assembly GCA_030610965.1. Classification (GTDB taxonomy): domain Bacteria; phylum Planctomycetota; class Phycisphaerae; order SM23-33; family SM23-33; genus JAUWQU01. The sequence continues at coordinate 699 of JAUWQU010000063.1, read as the reverse complement.
CCTGGCCGGGGAGTTCCTGGTAATGGCGGCCACGCTGATGGAGATCAAGACCCGGATGCTGCTGCCGACAGCGCCCGTCGAGGAAGGCGAAGGCAGCGACCTGGAGATCGACCCCCGCACCGAGCTTGTCCGGCAACTCCTCGAGTACAAGGCCTTCAAGGACGCCGCCGGCGACCTCCGAGACGCCGCTGAGGCGCAGTCGCAACGGTTCGGCCGCCGGCCTGTTCAGCCGGACCAAGCCGACCGCGAGGTGGACCTCGAGGACGTGCAGATATGGAACCTGCTGGACGCCTTCAGCAACATCCTCGAGGCCATCGGGGCCGATAAGGCCACCCACGAGGTCATATACGACGACACGCCGATCGAGCTGCACGCCGAGGACATTCTCGACCGTCTCGGCCGGGACGGGCCGATGACCTTCCAGAAGGTCTTCGAGGGCAGAACCGAACGGACCCAGTTGCTGGGGCTGTTTCTGGCGATACTCGAGCTTGTCCGGATCAAGAAGGTCCTGGCCCGGCAGGAGCGGAACTTCGGCGAGATACACCTTCACCTCAATCCCGACGCACCCACGGATGGTCATGAGGGCCACGCCCTGACACCCGCGAACCTGGATATCGAATCCAATGACGAGGATGAGCAACCCATCTTTACGCAGGATGTCCCTGAACCCCAGGCGGCCGACGGGGGGCAATACGTCTC
>JAUWQU010000295.1 GCA_030610965.1 Phycisphaerae bacterium | reverse complement strand
AGTGGTTCAGAAGGGGGCCGAAGGGGTCCAGAAGTGGTTCAGAAGGGGGTCAGAAGGGGTTTGGGAGGGGGTTTGGAGCCCTTTTGAGACCCCTGGGAGCACTCCATAACATACGCTGAGTATGGCTATTGCGCTCATTGGGAGGTGGTTTGGAGTGGTTTGGGAGTGGTTTGGAGGTGGTTTGGAGGTGGTTTGGAATTCTGCGCGATTTCGGGGACGATTTCGGGGACCGATCGTCAAATCGCCATCTTGGAAATGTCAGTGCCATTCGTATCCGTCGCCGAATCCGGTCAACGGCGAGCGGATCATCGCGGAAGACCCACAACAGGCCGCGTCAGAACTGATGCAGGAAGCGGGTGTCGCTTTCGAACAGCAGGCGGATGTCGGGGATGTGGTGCTTGCGCATGATCATCCGCTCGATGCCGAGTCCGAAAGCGAAGCCGGTGTACTTTTCGGTGTCGTAGCCGACGGTTTCGAGAACGTTGGGATCGACCATGCCGCAGCCGCCCAACTCCACCCAGTATCGCGTGGAGTCCGGCCGGTGGAACTCGATGTCCACCTCGGCCGAGGGCTCGGTGAAGGGGAAAAAACTCGGGCGGAAACACGTGGCGACGTCGCGGCCGAAGTAGGTCTTGCAGAACTGGTCGAGGCAGGTCTTGAGGTCGGCCATCGTGACGGCCTCATCGACGAAGAGGCCCTCGACCTGATGGAACATGAACGAGTGCGTCGCGTCGACGGTGTCGGGTCGGTAGACGCGTCCGGGGGAGATTATTCTCACCGGCGGGTTGGTGCTTTCCATCGTGCGGATCTGGACGGTGGAGGTCTGGCTGCGGAGCATGACCTCGGGGTTGATGTAGAAGTTGTCCAGCGGGTCGCGGGCGGGGTGCGACAGCGGGATGTTCAGCGCCCCGAAGTTGTGGTGCTCGTCCTCGACCTCCGGGCCTGTGGCGACGGCAAAGCCCATGCGGGCGAATATCTCGCAGATCTCATTGATTGTCTGCGTGATGATATGCGTGTGCCCGATGCGGCGCCGTCGTCCGGGGAGGGTCACGTCGATGGCCGGGCCGCGGGCCTTTTTTGACCCGCCTCCGGTGGCGGAGATGGCGGCCAGTCGGCGCTCGAATGCCTCGGTCAGGGCGTTCTTGAGTTCGTTGGCGGCCTGGCCGGCGGCGCGTTTCCGGTCTCTCGGGACTTCCTTCAGCCGCTGCATGGCGGCCTTGACGGCGCCCTTGGTGCCGAGGTACTTGATCCGCCAGGCCTCCATCGCATCGGCCTCCGCCGCGTCCTGGAGCTTGGCCAGGCCCTGAGCGAGGATCTGTTGAATATCTTCCAGCAGCGGCATTGCGCGTCTCGGCGTTTGTGCGGTGGCGGCCAGTTACGTTGACCCGGGTGCGGTCAGGCCTTGTCGGCGTCGCGGGCAGCCATCGCCATCTCGAAGACCTTGTCGAACGCCGCGGGGTCGTCGATGGCGAGTTGGCTGAGGATCTTGCGGTTCAGGTCGATGTCGGCCAGGAACAGGCCGTTGATGAACTCGCTATACTTCCGGCCGCGCTGGAGGCAGGCTGCGCTGATGCGGGTTATCCAGAGCTGCCGGAAGTTGCGTTTCTTGCGCTTTCGGTCGCGGGTGGCGTTTACGCCGGCCTTGTACAGCCACTGCTTGGCGATTCGGTATCGCCTGGAGCCGGCCCCGTAGAAGCCGCGGGCGGCCTTGAGGACCCTCTTGTGCTTGCGATGCCGTGCGACGGCGTTGGTAACGCGGGGCATGGTGCTCTCCTGTCATTTTCTCTTGGCCGGTGGACTCCCGAGAACTTCCGGGATGTTTCGTTCCTGGCCCGCAATGCCGATCGCCTTCGGCATGAATCGTGCGAGCGCCGGTGCGCCCCAAGGGGCTCCCACCTGGACCTATATTCGGCGATTACAGGCCCAACATGGCCTTGGCCGTCCGGGCGAAGCGCGGCGACACGAGGCAGGCCTTGCGCATCTTGCGCAACCGCTTGTTGGACTTACGGCTCTTGAGGTGGCCTGCGCCCGCGCGGTGCCTCATCAGCTTGCCGCGGGCGGTGAGCTTGACTCGCTTGGCCACCGATTTGTTTGTCTTCATCTTTGGCATATGTACATACCCTTAAAGCGCAGTCGCGTATCGGTCAAAGATCGACCATTCTAACAACTCCACCGGGCCTGTAAAGAGGGGATTGCGATTTGCCGGCCGAAAAAGTGCGCCGGCAGAGCCCCCGGCATGCAGGAGGCAAGCCGGAGAATAAGTCCGCGAATCGGGCGTCGCATCGCCCCGGACGTCGCCGAGGGGCTTTTCATGTAGTGCGCCATGGGCGCTGCTGTGCGATTCGGCGCGATCAGCCTGGGTCGGCGGCGGGTTCTTGCGGCGGCGGCGGAGCGGGCGGCGGGGTGGTCGTCGCTGCAGGTTCCGCTGCAGGTTCCGCTGCAGGCGCCGGAGCGGGTTCCGGGGTGGCCGTCGCGGCCGGCGCCGGAGCTGGCGCCGACTTGGCCGGCTTGGCTGCGGACTTCGCCGGGGCCTTGGCCGACCCGCCGGGTGTCGGCTTCTTGCCGGTCGAGGCGAGGGTCATCGTCAACCGGCGGCCCTCGAAGCGGAACGACTGGTCTACCTTGCTGACGTCCCCCAGGGCCTCGGTGACGTGCTCGAAGACCTTCCGGCCCTCCTCGGTGTGGGCCAACTCTCGCCCGCGGAAGCGTAGCGTGAACTGCACACGATCGCCCCGGCCCAGGAAGTCGCGGGCGCGGTTGATCTTGATCTGCAGGTCATGATCGCCGATCTTGGGGGTCCGGATGCGGATCTCCTTGAGTTCGGTCTCATGCCTGTGGGCCTTGGCCTTCTGCTCCTTCTTTCGCTGCAAGTACATCCATTTGCCGTAATCCATGATCCGGCAAACAGGCGGCTGCGATTGCGGCGCGACCTCCACAAGGTCCATCCCCATGTCCTGGGCTCGCTGAAGGGCGTCCCTTATGTCCACTACCCCGAGTTGCTCATTGTCGTCCCCGATCAGTCGGATCTGCTGGACTCGGATTTGCGCGTTGCGGCGAAGATTCTTGCTGATGGTATTATCTCCTAAGAATGTCTAGTGCCCAACGTCCAATGCTTAATGCCCAATTCTATCGACAGGTGCCGCGACAAACCCGGTTTACTATTACCGGCTGTCGGCGACGGGCGACGGGTCGGCAGTCACAAGCGCCTCTGCGCCCTTGGAGCGGATTTCTTTCTTCAGGCCCTCGATCAGGGTCACCGGCGTCATCGCGCCGTGGTCCCCGGCCGTGCGGTGGCGAAGGGCTACTGTCCCGGCCTCGGCCTCTCTCTGGCCGACGACAGCCATGTAGGGCACCTTCGCTATGGTAGCGCGGCGGATCTTAGCGCCGATCTTGTCCGACGAATCGTCCAACTCTACCCGAATGCCCGCCTCGCGAAGTTGCCCGGCAACCTCGCGGGCGTAGTCGCTGAGCTTCTCGCTGACCGGCAGGACGGCCATCTGCACCGGCGAGAGCCACAGCGGGAACGCACCGGCGAAGTGCTCGATAAGGATGCCGATAAACCGTTCCGGCGAGCCGAGCGGCGCGCGGTGGACCATTACCGGCCGGGGTGGGGCATTGTCCGAGCCGGTGTACTCCAGGTCGAACCGCTCGGGCAGGTTGTAGTCCACCTGGATCGTGCCGAGTTGCCACTCGCGTCCGATGCAGTCCTTGACGATGAAGTCGATTTTCGGCCCGTAGAACGCGGCCTCGCCCTGCTCTTCGGCGGCGGTCATGCCCAGTCTGGCCACGACGTTTCGGATGTTTTGCTCGGCACGGTCCCACCGGTCGGGCGAGCCGGTGTACTTCGTCGAGTCGGGGTCGCGAAGGCCTATGCGGACGCGATAGTCGTTCAGGCCGAGCGTCTGGAGGCAGTACATGGTCAGGTCGACGCAGGACTCGATTTCCGCCTCGAGCTGGTCCGGCGTGCAGAAGATGTGCGCGTCGTCCTGGGTGAAGCCGCGCACGCGGGTCAGGCCGTTGAGCTCGCCCGACTGCTCGAACCGATACACCGTGCCGAATTCGCTGAGCCGCACCGGCAGGTCGCGGTAGCTGTGCTGGGCGGCCTTGTATATCTGAATGTGGTGCGGGCAGTTCATGGGCTTGAGCAGATAGCCGTCGTTCTCGCCCATGGCCATCGTCGGGAACAGCCCGTGCTCGTAGTACGGATAGTGCCCGCTGGTGCGGTAGAGGTCCAGCTTGCCGATGTGCGGCGTGATGACCGGTTGGTAGCCTCGTTTGAGCAGCTCGCCGCGAAGCCAGCCCTCCAGTTCCATGCGGATGATCGTGCCATTGGGCAGCCAAAGCGGCAGGCCCGGGCCGACGGCGTCGCTGATGAGGAACAGCCCTAGTTGCCGGCCGAGGACGCGGTGGTCGCGCTTGCGGGCCTCTTCGACCCGGGCGAGGTGCTCGTTGAGTTGCTTCTTGTCGAAGAACGCCGTGCCGTAGACGCGGGTGAGCATCTTGTTCTTCTCGTCTCCGCGCCAGTACGCCCCGGCCGTCGACAGCAGCTTGAACGCCTTGATCCGCCCGGTGTCGGGCAGGTGGGGGCCTCGGCACATGTCGACGAAGTCGCCTTGGCGGTACAGGCTGACGGCCTGGACGTTTTCGTTACGGACGAGGTCGTCGATCATCTCGACTTTGTAGTCCTGCCCGAGGTCCTGCATCTCGGCTCGTGCCTTGTCAACGGGCAACTCCTCTCGCCGCAGGGGGGTCTTTTCGCCGCAGATACGCTTCATTTCCTGCTCGATCTTCTGCAGGTCCTGGTCGCCGATGGGCTCGGGCAGGTCGAAGTCGTAGTAGAAGCCGTACTGGAAGTCGTCCATCAGGGCCGGGCCGATGGTGTACTGGACCTCAGGCCCGTAGAGCCTTCGCACGGCCTGGGCCAGCACGTGGGCGACGGTGTGGCGCAGCACTTGAAGTGCGGCCGGGTCGCGATTGGTGAGGATCCGCAGCTCGTGCTCGCCTTCCGGCAGCGCAGCCGCGGCGTCCACGAGCTTGCCGTCGACTTCGGCCGCCAGGGCCGCCGACGCCAGTCGCGGGGAGATTTCCTCGGCCACTTCAAGTGCGGTCACGTTCTTGTCGTAGTGTTTGGTGCTGCCGTCCGGCAGTTTGACCGTTACGCTCATTGGCGGACTCCTGTCAGCCGCGCGGCGAGGTTCCGGGGCGAGGTTGCGTGGGGGAATCCGGCGGGGGCGTGGCATTCAGCCTGGCTACAGCCCCACGACGACCGGGCCGCCCGGAATGTGCCGCGGCGGCAGGCTAACATGTCGTCGTTATCATCCTGGTTGTCTGCATGGTTCGCGCACCATCTCTTGCAGTCGCTGGAGCCTGCATCCAATGGAAAGCGTACTGGGTGGAGAGGCGTTTTCAAAGCCAATTCCCGCGTTCTTGCCTCCGTCGGGTGCGGTCGGCTGGCGGTGGCAAGTCGCCGCCCCAGCAAAGCACCAAATCTCAAGCACCAAATTTCAGACAAACGACAAACGCCAAAAGCCCAATGATCCAAACAAAGACTTCCCCTCGGCCGTGTCGCTTCGCCGGTGCCGCTGGGGCTCGGGGAAGGCCGCCTTTCGCAACCCGGTCCGCCATGGCGGCCCTTGCCGGGCTGCCTTGCTCGCGGGTCGTTTGCCGCGTGTCGTTTGGAACCGGGTTTTTGTGGGCGATTTGGTGGTTGGTGTCCCATTGCTACGGACAGTCTGCCGGGAAAGG
>JAUWQU010000449.1 GCA_030610965.1 Phycisphaerae bacterium | reverse complement strand
AAGGACAAGCCCTTCTTCCTTTACTACGCCACCCAGCTTCCCCACGGGCCGCTGGTCGTGCCCGAACTGGGTTCCCTCAAGGACAAGGCCTGGGACCTGAAGCACAAGGAATGGGCCGCCATGATCGAGTGGCTGGACCGCTGCGCGGGCGAGATTGTCGCCCTCTTGCGGGAGCTGGGCCTGGACAAGGACACGGTCATCTTCTTCGCCAGCGACAACGGCTACAGCCAGTGGGGGTATTTCGGCCGCAAGGCCTGGAACGACGATCCGCTCTTCGCCAACAAGGGCCCCTGGCCCGGAGGCAAGTTCGCGCTGTACGAGGGCGGCTGCCGGGTTCCGTTCTTCGTCGCCTGGCCGGGGCGCATCCGCGGCCGACAGAGCGAACATCTTACGGCCCTGTACGATTTTCTTCCCACGGCTGCGGAACTGGCCGGAGTTTCGCCTCCCGCCTGCGACGGCATCAGTCTTGTGCCGGAGTTGATGGGCAGGCAGGCGTCCCAGAGAAAGCACGAGTACCTCTACTGGGAGAACGGGACGAGATTGCCCCACGCCCAGGCGGCTCGTTTCGGCCCGTGGTATGCCGTCCGCGAGCATCCCAACAAGCCGGTCCGCCTGTTCGACGTGGTGAAGGACCCCGCTTGCGAAAAAGACCAGGCGGCAAAACAGCCCGAGTTGATCGAGCGGGCCAAGGCGATCTTCGCCGAGGCTCATGCCCCAAGCCAGTGGTACCGGAATCCCGGCGAGAGCGACGAAAGTTTCCGCGCCAAACATCAGCTAGCCGCCGAACAGAAAACGCTGCAACAGAGCACGCGCGCAAACAGCTCCGGCAGGTGACTTGTCAGGCGGCTTGGCCGGCCGGATGACATAGAAAAACGCGAAGGCAAGATACCAAGATGGAAGTGGCTGACGACGGTCGTCACCGGACAGGCAAACCGCGAATGTCGGACCCCAGCCAAGGAGAAGACCATGACGACGAACCGTCTCCTGCGATCGTTTCTGGCCGCCGTCATGGCTGTATCTGTTGGCGGCATCGCCTCAGCCGACCTTCGATTGGGATCTCTCTTTCAGGACCACATGGTATTGCAGCGGGACAAGCCGATTAAGGTCTGGGGCTGGTCGACTGTCGGCGATAAGGTTGTCGTGTCTCTCGGCGGGAAATCAGCGTCTGCTGTTGCCGATGCGACAGGCAAATGGATGGTGGCTCTGCTGGCCATGCCCGCGGGCGGCCCCCATGAGCTGATTGTCCGTGGCGCAGAGGCAATAAGCGTCAAGGATGTGCTGATCGGCGAGGTGTGGATCTGCTCCGGCCAGTCGAACATGTCATTCTGCGTGAAGCGATTCAAAAACTACGCCGAGGAGATCGCCAACGCGAATTATCCCCGCATTCGCCACTTCATGGTTTCGTACACCGACTGTACAAAACCGCAGAAGGACGTGATCGGCGCGTGGGCAGTCTGCTCTCCGAAAACAGTTGCCCGTTTCACTGCAACGGGCTACTTCTTCGGCCTGGAGCTGCACAAGGCACTTGGGGTGCCCATCGGACTTATCAACAGCAGTGTGGGGGGAACCACCGTCGAGCAATGGACCGACGCAGCTACGCTCGAGGCCAATCCCGACAATGAACCCTACATAAAGAAACGACAGGCCGCGATTGAAAGTGAAACAATCGAACTGCTACAGGCTTATCAGAAGTCAGCGAAGGAACATCTATCGCTTGTCGGTGTGAATCCATCCAGTGTATTTGGCGATAACGAAGGCGCATTTATGAAGCCCGACCTCTCCGATGGCGCCTGGGAGCCAATGAAGCTCCCGCAGAGCTGGCAAGAGGCGGGGTTGCGACTTTGTCGAGTCGTGTGGCACGCCCGAGAGGTCGAACTCCCCAGTGACATGATTGGCAAAGAGCTGATACTGAAGCTGGGATCGGTAAATGAAGTGGAAATCACTTATTGGAACGGAATCAGAATCGGCTCACAGCTTTATGGGAGAGATGGAAGTGTTCATAAAGTTCCCGCTGATCTTGTGAAAGAGGGAAAGAATGTCCTCGCAGTGAGATGCACTGGCTACAGAGGTGGTGGAGGATTTACCAAGGGTTCAGGGATGACGATTTCCAGCGCGGACGGCAAATCGATCTCGATCGCCGGTGATGCCTGGAAGTATTGCATCTATGCCAAGGCGCTGCTCTATCCCAAAGGCCTTGTCAAGGGTGCGGGCAGCGGGCTTTACAATGGCATGATTCATCCCCTAATTCCGTACACGATCCGAGGAGTGATCTGGTATCAGGGCGAGTACAATACAGGCAGAGCCTATCAGTACCAGAAACAGTTTCCAGAGATGATCCGGGCGTGGCGAAAGAGTTGGGGGCAGGGGGAGTTTCCCTTCTACTACGTTCAGCTCGCCAATTTCAAAGCCAGGCAGACAGCGCCGCCTATGAAAGGCGAACACGGTTGGCCCGCGTTGCGCGAGGCTCAGATGATGGCGCTGTCGCTACCCAATGTCGAACAGGCATGCATCATCGATATTGGGGAGTTGGGCGTACACCCGCGAAACATACACCCGAGCAACAAGTGGGACGTCGGCAAGCGTCTGGCCCTTGTGGCGCGCGATAAGATCTACGGGGAGGACATTGTCAGTTCAGGGCCGATGTATGATTCCATGTGCGTAACAGGCAGCAGAATTGTTGTGAAGTTCAAGGCGGTCGGCTCCGGCCTCATAATGGCCGGAGTCCGCAGCAGGTACGACCATACGATTATTCCCTTGCCTACACATCCCGAGGGCACGGGCGTCGCCGGGTTTACCATCGCCGGGGATGATGGCAAGTTTGTATTTGCGAAAGCAAGGATCGTCGGCAAAGACAGTGTCGCGGTGTGGAGCGATTACGTGCCAAAGCCTGTTCACGTACGTTTTGCCTGGCACGCCAACCCGCTCCACAATCTGTACAATATAGAAAAGCTGCCGGCCTCGCCATTCAGGACCGACAAGATTGAGCTTGCCGGATTATTTGAGAGGAAACCAGAGAGAGGTAATCGTAGAAGGGGGTTCCCTTGCGTATTCGGCAGTCGTCTCTCTGGTCCACTATGTATCGTAGCCGCCTGTGGCCTAGCTGCCAAGGGGTCGGCTGGCGGCACACGCATGCGCGCTTGGCCTCGCTGGCCCCGCCCGGCGGCGGATGCGGGACCGAATCGGGTGCCACTGGTTTCTGCCTCAACGACAAGCAGGACGACAAGCGAAGCGGCAAGTACACAAGTCATTGGGCCCTGTAGGATTCGAACCTACGACCAAGGGATTATGAGTCCCCTGCTCTAACCGCTGAGCTAAGGGCCCGGGCCGCGTCGCGGGTGCGGTGGGGGGGCTTGCCTTCCAGCCGCGGGTGCGCGCGAACCTGAACTACGCTGCATGCGACAATGTTTACACGCATTCGGGGCGTTTTGCAAGCGCGGACAGGCCGCCGGCGGGTGTTTTGCCGGGCCCAGGCCCTGCGGATTGGTCACGTGGGTCGGCTGCGTCGCGGCGGCGGGGGCGGGCCATGGCGGATCATATCTCGGGCTGGCCGGGCGGGGCCGCCTGAGTGGTCGGGCGAGAAGATGTGCTGCATTGGTTCGGTGCTTGGCTGGACGGCTTTCACGGCCGAAGGGTCTCCGTCTGGTTGGGCCTGACCGCGCCGGGGCGCGATAACAAATCGCCGGACAGCGCCCGGGGAAATCATAGGGCGCTGCCCGGCTTCGATCCGGCATTAGCGGGTCATGCCGGATTACTCCTGCGGCCCGGCGGGAGGCCGGGGCGGACGGCGGCTGCCGTCACGCGTGCCGCGCTGCTGGCGGCGCTGGCCGTCGCCTTCGCCTCTCGGCGGGCGGCGGTTACCGTCCTGGCCCCCTCGCGGACCCTTGCCATCCCGCAGGCCTTTGGCGTCGCCGTCCCGTCCGCCTCGCGGGCGATGCGGGCGAAGCTCCACGCGGTCGATCTTTCCATCGCCGTTCTTATCGAGCTTCTTGAGGCTCGCGGAGGCAGCCGCTATCTCCCTTGCTGAGAGCACGCCGTCCTTGTCCCTGTCCAGTGCGATCATGAACGGGCCGAAGGGAGGCCGCTGGCCGGCCCGCTCGCCGTCGCGCTGGCGGTTCGCCTGGCCGAGGCGAGCTTGCTCGCCGTCGCGCTGAGGGCGGCGATTGCCTCTGCGAACCCGGTCGCCGGGGCCTGGGCCGTCGGTGGGCTGGGCCATCAGAATGTTCGTGCTGAATGCCAGGCACGCACCCGCGATGAGAGTTGTGATCCACAGTTTCATGATGCATCTCCTTGTCTCGTCCTTGATGCGAATCTGCCCGCCCACAAGGCCTGGCGTGTCGCATCGGTTGTTATTCCCGCTAAGGACATGAACGCGAGGCCCCGCGGGGCGTCTACAGGGCGGGAGAAGAAAATCGTTGCGGATCGAAGGCGTTC
>JAUWQU010000070.1 GCA_030610965.1 Phycisphaerae bacterium | reverse complement strand
CGGGGAACCAGCCCGAGCCGTGCTCGATGATCCGCGTGACGCAGCAGAAAGGCTCGACGTTGTTGACGCTCGGCGGCCGGTCCTGGGAGCCCCGCTGGGCCGGGAACGGCGGACGGGTCTTGGGGTCGCCCCGCTGGCCCTCGCAGGAGTTTATCAGGGCCGTCTCCTCGCCGCAGATGTACGCCCCCGCGCCCATCTGGATGCGGATGTCGAAGTCGAAGCCTTCCTTGCCGCCGACGCTCTTGCCCAGCAGATGCGCCTCTCGCCGGGAGGCCAGGACGCTATCGAGGTACGCCTGGAGATACGCATACTCGCCACGAAGATAAAGGATGCCCTCGCTGGCGCCGATGGCGTAGCCGCCGATGGTCATGCCCTCGAACATCAAGTCCGCCCGCTCGGTGAGGATCACGCGATCCTTGAACGTGCCGGGCTCGCCCTCGTCGGCGTTGCAGATGATGACCTTGTCCTTGCCGTCGGCTGCACGCGTGAAATCCCACTTCATGCCCGTCGGGAAGCCCGCCCCGCCGCGCCCGCGAAGACGAGCCGTCTTGACCTCGCGAATTACCTCCTGCGGAGTCATCGACAACGCCTTGTGAAGGGCCGCCCCAACCGTTACCGGTGCGAAGATGACGGGGCCTTCCTTGCGGATGTTATTATGCACGGCCGAGCGAATGAGGTCGCTGGCGTTGTTGCCGTCGCCGAACTTGTGGGGCAGGCTCGACGATGCCGGCTCGCCATGGGCCTTGAGGACCTCGACGATCCCCTTGGCGCGGTCCGTGCCGAGGTATGTCATTACCTGGCCATTGACCAGGACGACCGGGCCCTGATCGCACATGCCCATGCAGGCCGTCCATTCCAGGGTGATCCGCCCGTCGGGCGTCGTCTCGCCCATGGAGATGCCCAGTGCCTCGGCGAAGCTCTTGGCGACGCGGTCGGCCCCGCTCATCATGCACCCCGCGCAGTTGCTGACCCGGATGACGAACTTGCCCTTGGGCTGCTCGGACAGAAAGGTGTAGAACGACACGACGCTCTCGACCTCCACGCGGCGGGCGCCTACCTGTGCGGCGATCAGATCCAGCGCCTCGCAGGAAACCTGCCCGAACCTGTCCTGCACGCCCCGAACGATGTCCATCATCCGCCCGCGGTCGTCGCCGCAGGCCTGACAGATGTCCCGGACTGCCTTTTCGAGATTCTCGCTCATTACGATTCCTCGACGTTCAAACGTCTTTCGACAATTATCAACAAAATGCCTCGGCCCTTCAGCAAGAAGAGCCAAACGCGCCGTGCCTGTCAGCCCGGCCGCCCTATGATACCGCTGCCGCACAGCCCGGCAAAAGCGATACGCGAACAAAGCCCTATTATCGACCCAGGGAAACAGCCCGTTGAAGAAACCGCCCGGACGCGATAAACTCGACACACGTCGGAGCGTCGCGATTCCAACGGACCACCAAATACGATGGCGGGAAACTGCGAGTTCGACCTCTGGACCGACGCCCAGTATTGCATTGTGATTTTTTTCACTAATCCGACCACACCATAATACAACGCATTCTCACAAATGGGAGAAGAATTCGGGCTTTTTCCGCAGAATTCCGCGACAGCCCCTCACGCCCCGTTGCCGCCAAGAGGCCAAAAAACCGAGGCGCCCCCGCGCCTCAACGCATTTTGGAACCAATGCTTACGACAGCCCATCCCGGTGCCGGGCAGCCGGGCATGCCGCCGGACGCCACAAAGGGCCGGCAGGCCAGTGGTGCTGCGAGCGCGCCGTCCGCTCAAAGCGGACCCCGCCAAGGCGCGAACAAGGGCCTCAACCTCGGGGGAGGGGGGGGCGCCCCGGGGGGTAAGTGGTCTTTCTTCACGCACTGGCCTGCGCGTCGTCGCCCCTCAGAAGTCTTTCAACAAGGACATGCACTTCGGTTGCAGAATTGCATTCGGCAATATCGGCTTTGCCATGGTGATCTTTCTCACGTACAGACCTGGCGTTCTTGATCGCCACATCCGTCAGGTGGTCCAGCTTCGCATAGACATCAGCATCACTCTTGTCGTAGTCACGATGAAAGGACCCACGCCAAGCCTTGTTCAATTCAACGATCACGGCATCGCCATTCAGAAACTGCCTTGAGGACCGGGTGAAATGAGCCAAGAGCCATACCTCGAACGAGGGATTTGACACAGCTGCCCTGATTCCGTTCTGCTTTGCCAAGGCGATTGCGTCTTGGTAGTCTTTGACAGCCTCGGCAGACTGCAAAGATTCCGTGTCGAAGACGCACCAAGCCTCATCATACTCCTGCCCGCAGTCCCGTTTTCTATTGACAGCCTCCCTTACTATCTGGACCCTTGATCCACCATCGCCCCTCTTGATTGTTGCAGCATAGCGGTCACGTACGGTTTGAACCAACTTCAGACCGTGGAAGTAATTTGGCTCCGTCTCTCTTCCCTCGCCGACGATGAGGATCGTTCGCTTCTTTTTCCGGCCAAGGCGTCTTCGGCGAGGGAAGTCGTTATCACGTTTGCTCATCACCTGTCCCCCATCTCCAAATCCTCAAGGGATCTCCCAAATCGTGGTACCGCGCCAAATCGACCGGCGAAGTAGTTTCGTTCGAAAGCTGACGCCGCACGGGGCCTATCGGTGAAATCGTATAGGGAGAATAACTCCGTCGCGCCGGCTTGGCTCTTATCTGTGAACCAGATTTGGTCTCGCCTCATCAGTTTCTGAGACATCAGACTAGTATCATGGGTTGCGAAGACTAGTTGTGCCCCCTTCTTATTCGCGCTGGCGCTTTGGAACAGTTCCACCAGTTTTCTTGACAACAAAGGATGCATACTGCATTCAAACTCATCAAGAACCAATAACTGCCCACGATCCAAGGCATCGAGAATTGGGCCTGCAAGAGCGAAGAATCGTTGTGTGCCATTTGACTCGTCCTCTGCGAGCCTGAATGCGACAGGCCTATCCGCACCCGCAACACGGTGGTATGTCGTCACCGGATGACGTTTGATATCGTCGTCGCCAGCCATGTCCTTGAACGCATTGAGCACTTTCCTCAGGTCTTCAGGAGCATCTTTGGGTATGACGAGAGCAGGCTCCTCTGAGACCTCGATAGAACTGATGCCAAGGTCCGCGTCTCGGAGCAACTGCAATACTCGGGCCCTGAAGTTCTTGTCTTCGCCAACACGCACAGCCGTCCCTTCCGCGAGCACCATAGGAGGAACTGATAGGTCGTAAACCAAGAAGTCTTTCCGGAACCAGAGGAACAGCTCCGAGAGGTCCGATATGTTCAACTCTGCGCCACGCGAAAGGGCAAGCCCATTGTCTCGTGTCTTATCACGCAGCAACGTCTCGTCCTTCCTGAGGGGCCCACTGATCTGCCAGTCTTGGCCGTGAGGCGTGACATGCCTTGAAAGCCACGTGGTCATCCTGCCTCCCGCCGGCCTGACGCGCAACGATTCGTCCAGGACGCGCTCGGCGGTGGCAGAGAAGCCATAGACGTATTGCGTACCGTTCAGGAGAAGGGTTATCTCAAGCGACGAGGGCATACCAGGAGACTCGATGTCCAGCCGAAACGGAATGGCTTCTCGAATTCGATCTCCGAGATTCATTCGTGTCGCTGATCTGCTGACGAATGATTTCATGAACCGAAATGCACGAACGATGTTGCTCTTCCCAGAGGCGTTTGCGCCAAACAGGGCAGCAGTCTTGGCTAGTTTGAAACCTTCCCATTCGACTAGACTGTCAGGGCGGGTCTGATCCTTGCCGGTTGCGCCTGCGACAAGGCTCAACGTCTGTTCCTCTTTGATGGATCGGAAGTTCTTGATCTTGAAGTCAATTAACATGTCTTGTTGCCTCCGGCCGTTCTATTGCTGGCAATTGCTGACATCCGTTCATTATATCGGCGATGGTGCAGATATTCTGCACAAATTAGCCTGTACTGGCTCAACAACAAGCGATTTCTTGCGTTTTGTGCAGATAACCTACGCAGCTCTTTCGGCATTTCAGTTCATTTCCGTAACCAGTGCCTGCAATAGCACGAGGACTATCTATCGTTGGACCCCCGCTAGCAGCCCCTCAGGCCGGTCGCCGGTCTCGGGCTTTTCGTTAGTCGTGCCGGCGGAGCAAGCCCCGCCGCCGACCGCCAATGCCCGTCAGGGGCGAGCCGGGCCGCTGGACATGGTCACCCGGATTGGGGTCTCGGTGAACATGAAGGCATCCTGGGCGCATCCGGCGTCGGCGGACAGCTCGGCCATCAGCAGACCGATTTCGTTGTGAAGGACCGATCGGGTGTCGGCCGGGTCGAACTGCCCGGCCCGCAGGACCATGCGGTAAATCCGCGTCGTCTCCGGCTTGTGGTCCCAAACGCCCGCCAAACGCGAAAACGCAGTCGCCGCCGGCGCGAAATCCTCCAGGCGCTTGCGCAACGTCCGCACCGCCTTGTGATCCGCGATCGCCTCGGGAATGTAGAACTCGTACTGCGTGGCCGCGTAGTCGGCGTGGCTCACGCTGACGCGATGGCCTTGGCCTTGATCTGTCGTTATCGTGTGAGTGGTCGTGGTCATCGCCGGCACCGCCAATCATTTCTGTCGCCAATAAAAACAACGCCACGGCCCGATAGAGCCGACAGGAATACTATCGGCATTCGCTTTCAGCAGCAGGGGTTCCTTACCTTCTTTTCCGCGTGCAACAACGATAGCTATCCTATGGTATGGGATTATCTTCAACGCTCGCTGCTCCCTGCATTGTCAATCCGGTCCCGACCGAACCGGCTCCTGCTCGAAGTCTAGCCAAGTCGGGCCCTCTCGCCAAGGCCTTGATTAGCCCCGCCGAATGCAAGACGATGCTCAGAGTCAAATAAGGGAGAAGGCTACTTTTATGAGACACTCACTCTTGGTTTTGATGACGGTCACACTGGCGACGGTTCTTCTGGCCGTCACTGCGGTTGGCATTGCGGCCGCGGCTTCTGCTCCTGCCACCGCACCGGCGGTTGCGGGTAAGGTGGTCGTCGTCCACTTCGACGCCAACAGCGAACCGGTGAGTTTCGCGGCCGGGGAGCTTTGCGCGGAGCTAAAGAAACTCGGCGCAAATGTTTGGACGGCATCGCTTACCGACACCAATGGGCCGAAGTCGGCGCGGCACGTCGTGCTGGGGACGTCGGGAGACGTAGCGGCGCGGGCCTGGAGCGGCTCGGCGGGCAGGTTCTTCGCCACCACCACGACGCACGAAAGCTACGCGATCTCGGCCAGTGACGGGCAGCCATGCATGGCGGTCATCGGCTGCGACCAGACCGGAACGATGTACGGCGCCCTTCACCTGGCGGAGATGGTTCGGCTGGACAAGGCCCTGCCGAAGAAGCTGGCAGTGCATGGCAAGGCGGCCATCTCGCGGCGCGGCGTTAAGTTCAACATCCCGCTGGACGCCCGCACGCCCAGCTACGACGACACCGGCGACGCTGCCCAGACCAACATCGTCCACATGTGGGACTTCGAGTTCTGGCGGGCCTACCTCGACGACATGGCCCGGGCGCGCTACAACACGCTGACGCTGTGGAACCCGCACCCATTCCCCTCGCTGGTCAAGTGCCCGGACTACCCGAACGTGGCGCTGGCCGACGTGTGCGTGACGACGCTGGGCCTCGACCGCCGCGTCGGCAGGGAGTGGGGCGACCGGAAGCACATGCGCCCCGAGAACCTCAAGGTCGTCCGAAGGATGACCATCGACGAGAAGATCGACTTCTGGCGGCGCGTGATGGCCCACGCCAAGGCGCGCGGCCTCGACGTGTACTTCATCACGTGGAACGTCTACGTCGACGGTGCCGACGGCAAGTACGGCATCACGCCAAAGCAGGACAATCCCAAGACCATCGCCTACCTCCGCCAGTCCGTCGCCCAGATGATCCGCACCTACCCGCTGCTGGCGGGCATCGGTGTGACAGCCGGGGAGAGGATGCAGAACCGAAAGGACGAGTTCGCCAAGGAGAAGTGGCTCTGGGCGACTTACGGCCTGGGCGTCATGGACGCCAAACAGGCCCTGCCCGGCCGGAGCGTGCGGTTCATCCACCGCGCCTGGCAGACGGACATCGGGCCCATCGCGGACGACTTCGGCGCGAAGTATCCGGATGCGTTCGAGCTGAGCTTCAAATACGCCCGCGCGCACATGTACTCGTCCACCAAGCCGCCTTTCGCCGCGAACATCCGCCGCCAACTCGCCCAGCGGAAGATGCGCTGCTGGTGGAACCTGCGCAACGACGACATATTCACCTTCCGCTGGGGCGACCCGGACTACGTCCGCGAGTTTCTCGCCAACCTCCCCCCCGCGGAGATTACGGCCGGGTATTACGTCGGCTCCGACGGCTACGCCTGGGGCCGGACGTTCTCGGACAAAGACCCCGCCCGGCGCGGGCGGATGGAGATCGACAAGCACTGGTACCGCTTCATGCTGTGGGGCCGGCTCGGATACGAGCCGACGCTGAGCCGGCAGTACTTCGAGAAGATCCTTGCCGACAGGTTTTCAGCCGCGCCAAGCAAGGCGGATGCGCTTTACGAAGGCTGGCGGAAGGCCTCGGGAACCATCCCGCTGGTCAACCGCTTCCACTGGCGAGACTGGGACTTCATGTGGGCCGTCGAGGGCTGCATGGATGATCGCAAGGGATTTCACACGGTCGAGGACTTCATCTCCGTAAAGCCGATGGCGACCAGCAGGCTGGTGTCCATCCCGGACTACGTTTCTGCCATGGCGGGCGGGAAGAAACCCGGCGGCGTCACCCCGCCTCAAGTGGCGGCGGAACTTAGGGACCTGGCCAGGTCGGCGCGGCAGGCCGTTGCGGACATCCGCGCCGCCGGAGAGGCAGGCGGCGTCGAACTGGCCGAGACACTGGCGGATATCGAGGCGATGGCGCACCTGGGCGACTACTATGCCGAGAAGATACTCGGCGCGACCGACCTGGCCAGCTTCCGAAAGACCAAGGATCCAGCCAAGCAGGCCTCAGCCGTAGCGCACCTGGAAAAGGCCGCCGTCGCCTGCCAGGCCTACGCCGACAACGCATCCAAACGCTACCGCCCGCAACTGCTTGCCCGCACGCGAGTGCTGGATTTCCAGGCCATGGCCGCCGAGGCGAAGAAGGACATCGACCTCGCCCGCGCAACCAAGTGACCTCGCGACGGCCTCGCCGCGGCCCGGGCCTCAGCGGACGGGCTCGGCAGACCTTTTGGCCGCCAGCGCGGTTAAACACGTGATGACGAAGATGTTCGTCGAGTGCAGTTTCAGGCTGGCTCCTGCCGAAGATAAGGGCATGCGATGCACGAAAGATTGACCGTTGGGAAGAGGAGATTCGACATGACCGCGACCAAAGCCGTCACCGCAAGCTCGCTTGTCGCAATCGTCGCCGTCGCGATGCTCGCCGGATGCGTCGAGCAGGAGCAGTTCGACTTGCAGACGACCGAACTGAACGACGCCAAGGCCGACATCGTCAAGCTCCAGGCCGCACTGAAAGCCGAGCAGGGCAGGACCAGAGAGGCAAACGCCCAGGCCGCCATCGCCGCCGGCAAGGCCAGGCAGGACCTCGCCGCGGCCGAGGCCAGGCAGGCCAAGACGCAGCAGGACCTCGATGCCGCCCAGAAGCAAGTGGAGAAGGTCCGCACCGAGGGCAGCGCGGCCCTGGCCGCCGCGGGCCGGTCCGCGGAAGCCAAGATCGCCACCGCCCAGGCCGATAGCGCCACGACCGCCGTCGACCTGGCCAGGGCACAGAAGGCCCTATCCGACGCCCAGGCCGACGCAAAGAAGGCCCTGAACGACACCCTGGCCGCCCAGAGCAAGGCCATGATCCTCCAGGCGCAAGTCGACAAGCTCACCGCCCAGATCGCCGACCTCACCAAGAAGATCGCCGACCTCGAAAAGCAGCTCGCCGACGCCTCGCGCCCTGTCGGCGGGACCATCACGGAATGACCCCCGGCCGCAACGTCAGCGCGCAGCGGACACCACCACTTTGCCGCCGCGGATCTCGCAGGCGATCTTGCCCAGGTCGGCGACCGCCGACGCTCGAACATACCCCGCCGGGTCGCCGAGGCGCTTGGGCAGTTCCTTGAGCATCGGCGACTTGGCAACGGCGATATTCACGTTGCGATGACTATATGGTCGGCGCCGTGGCCTATCCCGAAGAAGCACGTCTTTAGCGACCACGGCTTCAGCCCCGTTCACGGGGCTGAAGAAGAGGTCGCTGAACACGTATCCGACGTACGTCGGTATAAGGAGCCCAGCAACCACGCGGCGGCGATGCGACGTGGCTGCTAAGTCCCGATGCACATCCTGATTTCGCAAACCGCGGCACCCGATCATTCTGAATTGCCGATCGCCTTGCGATGACCACATGCTCGCAAGCCGCCCGGGGCTCTGGTATCATGTGGCCAGTCTTGACCGAACCGTACAACCCGCGGAGATCGCGCTCGTGACTGACAAACTTGACGGGCTGAAAGCGCTGAAAACTTTCGGCACCTCCGGCAAGGCGGTCTATCCGCTTGAAGGCGGCGTCGAGGCCGAGCTGTTCGCCCACGAAGGCAAGGGCTGCCTGACGCACATGTGGTTCGGCGGCAACTGGCCTGACTACGGCAAGCTCCGCCTGCGGGTCTACGTCGACGGCGAGGCCCAGGCCGCCATCGACATGGAACTGCTCATGGGCCACGGCATCGGCTTTCAGGACCCGGCCGCGCCATGGCTGACGCGGCGGATGGGCAAGACCGGCGCGCCAAGCGGCATTTACAACACGTACCGCATCCCCTTCGGCCGAAGCGTGCGGGTAACGGCCCAACTGCCCGAGGGCGACCAGGGCAACCCGCGGTTCTGGTACATCGTCCGCGGCACGGAGAACCTGCCCGTCGAGGTCGCCGGCGTCCGCCTGCCGGACACTGCCCGGCTGCGGCTTCACAAGCTCGAAGGCTACACCGCGGCCCCGCTGGAGGAGTTCGCCATGTGCGACACTTCCTCGGCCGGCGTGCTGTACCAGGTAACCGTCGCCGCCGAGAGCGACCACTGGCAGTACCTGGAAAGCTGCGTTCGGGCGTACATCGACGGCGCGAGCGAGCCGCTGGTGATGTCGTCGGGCCTCGAGGACTACTTCCTCGGCACGTACTTCTTCAACCGCGGGCCTTACCACGGCGACCTGGCCGGGCTTACGCACAAGGACGAGGCGGACCATTCCTTCTCCGCGTACCGCTTCCACGAGGACGACCCGGTCTTCTACCACAAGGGCCTGCGGCTGACGCTGCGCTGCGGCGAGAAGACGGACCGCGAGGCATGGGAGGCCCATCCGACAACCTACACGACGTATGTTTGGGCATACCAATGGTAGCCAGCCCGCCTGCCGGCTTCGGCGATACAGGCAGCAGGCCCGACCCCGAGAGGACGATCATGGCCAAGGCGTGGATATTGCCGATACTGCTTCTGACCGGGTGCGTCTTCTCGGAGCGATCGTGCCCCTACGATTCGTCCGCGCGGACCGTCATCTCCCTGCCCGCCCGTCCGGACGCTCAGGCGATGACAGCCCGGCAGTGGCTTACCGAGGCGGCCTCGCAGTTGGCCCATCTGCTCCCGCACGAGCCGATCGCGCCGCTGCTGACCGACCAACTGGTAAGGCCGGACGGCAAGCCGGTTGACATTTTCGCCCACTTCGACGTCGATCCCGACCGACTGGAATCTCTGTTCGGCAATTTCAGCGGCCTGGCGTACTCGGCCCAGGCGATCCAGGCTCGCGAGCCGGCCAGGGCCGCCCCGCAGTGGGAAGGCTTCGACGACATATGGA
>JAUWQU010000039.1 GCA_030610965.1 Phycisphaerae bacterium | reverse complement strand
ATGGAATCGTCGAGGCTGCGCGACTTGCGCAGAATATGGGCGGCGTCCACCTCGCCGCCCAAGAGTTGGGCCAGGCTGATGGGCTTTCCGGTATAGACGCATTCGCCGCCCTGTTCCATCCAAAGCAGATATCGGTTTATTGATTCCCGCGTGGGGGAGACGCCGTGCTGTCGGATGGCGTCGGCGGCCCCGTCGCGCTGTTGCTCTCGCTCGCGGATGCGCCAGACGTATTCCGTCCGCTGCTGGAGAGACCCTTTGACCTCGCGGGCGAGTTCGATGTGTATCTCGTCGAGTTGGCCGTACTCGCGCAGGATCGCATTGACGACCTTGCGCACCTCGTGGAGGGCCTGGCGCACAATGGGGTTCGGCAAAGGCGGCGGCAGCGGGAGCTTCTGGCGCCGTTGAATCGGGCGCTGATCCGGGCGCAGATATCCCGCCTCGGAAATAGCGCATAGGGCGCCGTCGTCGGCCATCAGGGGAATTCCCCGTTCCATGTGCGGTAAAAGTTTGGCAATGGCTTCGCGCGAGAAAGCCATGTAACCCGCCGGCAGGTCGGCCTCCAAAACGCATTCGGCCTGCTGGGCGCTGAGGCCCCAGTCCTCCTGGGCCAGGCGGAGAACCACGGCTTCTTCCTCATCCAGGATGGTGCGGACAATGCGGTTTTTCTGCTCCTCGCCCACGTCCCGCCATGCCGATCCGAAGCGAGACTTGTGGCTCATGGCCTTGTCGGTCTGCATTCCCAGCAAGTTCCTTCGCTTGCCTCTCTCAAGGTTGAATTGCACGGCCGGGCCAAACCGCAGGAATTTCCTGATGTTGTCGAAGCTTCTCTTGTCGGCTGCGGCAAGGTAGTCCAGGAGCCTGCTGCGTTCGTCGCCGGACAACGGGCGTTCCTCGCCGCACTCGTCTATGAGCAGGAGATTGTTTACCTCCTGGAGCATGCGGAAACGTTGGGCTCGACGGTCGGCGCGCGGGCATCGGCGGCGGTTAGGCTCCAATTCGCAAAGGCCGATCACGCTCTTAGGGACCCGTATGGGGCGCTGATGAAAAAGGACGTGGTGCAGCTTCTGCCGCAAGTCATCCGTCAGTGCCGCCTGGTGATAGGGTTGCTGTGCAGCCCATATTGCATTGAATTCCTGCTCATACATGCTTCTGCGCGTGTGGCGCCCCCTCAGCCGAGAAAGCGGGTTCGACGAAGCGACCCCCGCGAGATGCTCCCCAAGCGTGTCAGCGCCCGAGGCCTTGATCTGAGACTCCAATTCGCTGATTTCAGCCAGCATTTGGGATGCCTCTTTCTTGTTGGCCCGATCGGCCTTGCGGTTGGAGAGAAAGCCGCGGCGCTGACAAAGGTGAAGCAGCGCCCGCCCGAGTTCGTGCCTATCGATGGGCTCGCGGATCGCTCGGAGCCGCAGCACATATGGGTCGCTTGCCATGAAGGCTTGCCGCTCCCACTCGACGCGCTCCGGCAAGCCCGCCTTGGCGGCGGCGCATGGCGGAAGGAGCCCCGCGCCAACCAACAACTTTCGGAAGCGACGTTTTCGTTTCGCTCTCCGCGTAGTCTGACGGCGCGCGCCACGAGCCACGCGGCGAGTCTCGTTCTTCGATAACTCTCCGCCCTTCTTATCCCGGTCAACCCCTTCGGGAAAAACTCGTACTCCCGTGGCGACGATTCTGGCGGAGTCGTCCAGGATCGCCCATCCAATGGAATTCGGCCCCAAGTCCAACCCAAGTCTTGTTGTCATGTTGCGTCCCCGCGCTATGAGAAAAAGGTGCCCTGCCGTCTGCATTTCAGGCGGCCGCCCGAACATCCAGATTAGAAGTACGATAATTTTACTTGACACTGGCACGAAGATTAAGTAAAAATAGCGATAGTGTAATCGATCCCGGCTCGCGGCTTTTCGCAACAAGACGAATTCAAGTCGCGGGCCAACGCTCTACGGAGCGCCCCGGCTGTCGTGCACCGCATGGCAGCCTTTTTTTTCCGGGACTTAAAGGGGTCAGGACCCTTTTCCATGGTTTTGCTTCGTCTTTTTTGGAAAACAGGGAGGTTAACCATTTACTGAGCGAAAGCGGCGAGGGCTCGCCGCAGTCCAAAGGCTTCGCGTGTTTGTGGGGGTGCTTGCGGCTGGGCGGGAAGTCGGCGGGCGCTTCGCGGATGGCGCGTGGCGAATGCCTGGTGTCGAATGCCCGGTTTCCCATCCCTGTGCCCATTCTCTCTGCCGGTGGGTTTACGGCCCCGCTGGTTTTGGCCAAGTCGTCCAAGTCGTCGAGGTCGTCCCGGTCGTCCCGGTGGTGGTCATTGTAACTGGCCGGCTTGTCGGGCGTAAAGGGCAAAACGGTTTCGCGGCAGGGCAATCGCATCCAAAACAGGCCGGACGCCGGACACTTCATGCCCGAAAGTCCCAAATCCCAAGCACCAAGGAACAAACAAGGACCAAAACACAAGCACCAAACGGCAAACAAGGACCAAATCCCAAACAACAAACGGACAAACGGGGAAGTGGCGACAGTGGGGCTCCTCTTTGGAGTTTGGCAGTTGAGAATTGGTTCTTGTTTGTTCCTTGGTGCTTGTGTTTTGGTTCTTAAGTAAGGGCTCATAGCCCACGGCACCGGCCGGAAAGTTCCTGCTGGTGGGATTTAGATGCGATTGCCCTGCCCTATGCGCTGTGGGGCATTGCCAGCAGTTGGGCTTTGTCTTACAATGCAACTGTCGGCCGGGCGCGGCCTTGCCCGGCGACTTGTCTGAGGGCTTCGACTCCCGGCGACTGGGCGGAGCTCTGATGGTCGATGGTCTTGGGCGCGCCGGCCAGCGGTTCGGCGGAAGGGTTTACGATGGCGATCAGGATTCGATGTCAGGAATGCAAGAAGAGGATCTCGATCGACGAGGCATTTGCCGGCGGGATGTGCCGCTGTCCGTACTGCAAGGCGCTGGTCTACGTCGATGAGGCCACCGGCGGCGGTGCGAAGGGCTCCGGCGTCTCCAGGCCCAGCGCACCGATGAGCCGCCCGGCGGCGCCGGGCCAGGCCGCCGAGCCCGTGATGCACTCGGCTGGGCCGTCGGCCAACGAACCCGTCGACACCGAGCACATTCCGATGGCCCGGCCGGTGAAGATCCAGGGGATCATCACGATCATACTGCTGGTGCTGCTGGTGTTCATGGTCGGCGGAGGCATCGCGGTGGCCTTGCTTTACCTGCCCGGCGGCCAGAACGGCGACATCCCGCCCCCGCCGGAGTTTGCACCCACCATTAACCGGGTCCCTGAATCCGGCCCGGGCGTGGTGGACATTCGGGTTGCCACCCCGATCATCTACGTGCTGGACGGCGGATCGGGCATGCGGTCGGCGTTCGACAGCGCCCGGCTGGTGACGATGCATTCCGTCGAGTCATTGGGCGGCGAAAAGTACAACGTAATGGTCTCCGGCGAGGCCGAGGACAAGCTGCTCTCGCCGGACTTCGTCCCCGGCGGCAAAAAGGGCGTTGTGACGCTTACGACCTTCCTCGAGGCAGTCATGCCGATGGGGGCCAGCGATATCCCACGATCGCTGACCGCCGCGCTTGCGAAGAAACCCAAGACCATCGTCCTGTTCACCCGAAAGCCGGTCGACAATGCGATGAGCCAGGCCGAGCAGGCGAAGGCCCAGGGCACCGTCATACACACCATCACGATCGAGGGCGACCGCGAGGTAATCGACTCCATGAAGAAGCTCGCCGAGGCTTCCGGCGGCAAGGCCCGGGATTTCCTGGCCGGCGGAGGCTGACAGCGGTCGGACTATGGCGGCGGCTTGTCGTTCCCGTCGTGTGTAAAACGGGTCAGAACTATTTTATCTTTTGTAGTACCAATATGTTAGGAGTCTTTTCGCCAGGAATATAGCACTATTCCACAAGCAAACGAAGCCAAAGACGCATATAACTACCTGCCAAATAATAAGATAAAATAGTTCTGACCCGTTTTTGTGTCGCTCGTGCGGCCAGGTTTGGAAAACTTCTATTGCACAACTTTGAGCCGGCAGGCAGGCAGGCAGGCAGGTCCGAAATCCGCCCTGCCGTGTGTGAGTTTTCTTTCTGGCCGATGGTAGGTGCCGGCGGCGCGTGTAGTTCTGTCGACAGCGTGCGGAAGGCTCCATTGCGGAATGTGGATTGCGGATTGCGGATTCACGTTTGTCGCGATTGAATCCGCAATCCGCAATCCGCAATCCGCAATTTCTCCTGTCCAAGTCATGCGCTTGCAGCCGGGGGGCGGGGATGGTATGCTGCGTGGCCATGGCGCTAACCAAGGCGAAGATTGCGCGAAACCTGCGACGCATCCGGCAGAACATCCATGACGCCTGCGCCAAGGCCAATCGCCTGCCTCAGGAGGTCTCAATAGTCGCGGTCACCAAGACCGTGGAGTTGGCGCCGATTTCCTGGCTGCTCGATCTGGGCATGACCGAACTCGGCGAGAGCCGCGTCCAGCAACTGCTCACCCGCAGCAGGGAAGTGGCCGAGCACCTGGGCCGGCGCCGCCGGAAGCCGCTGCCGACCGTGCGATGGCACATGATCGGGCACCTTCAGCGAAACAAGGTCAAGCCCGTCCTTCAGTGCGCGGAGATGATCCACTCCGTCGACTCGCTCCGCCTGGCCGAGGAAATCAACGCCAGGGCAGAGAAGCTGGACCGGCGCATAAGCGTGATGCTCCAGATCAACTGTTCGCAGGAAGACCAGAAGTTCGGCGTCGCCGTGGGCGCGGCCACGCATTTGGGCGAGCTTATCTGCACGCTCGATCACCTGCGGCTGGTTGGGCTCATGACGATGGCCCCTCTGGCGGATGACCCGGAGGCCGCCCGCCCGTCGTTCGTCCGACTCCGCGAACTGTACGAGGAGATGCGAAACGACAAGATCGGCGGCGACGACTTCCGCCACCTCTCCATGGGAATGAGCAACGACTACACGGTCGCCGTCGAGGAAGGCGCGACCATGCTCCGAATCGGCACGGCCCTGTTCGAGCAGTAGAGTCGTGGCCTGGCCGTCCCGGCCATGAGTAATGCGGGCGTCCCCGTTAGGAGCCCTTGACGAATCCGAACAGCCCTGTGCTCAGGTCTATAGCTCGTTTCAAGAGAGCCTGAAAGGCTCGGACAGCCCAGCCCAGGGCAGAGCGAATGCGCCGCCCTGGGTAGCCGGTCACCAATAGAAACCAGCCCTGTAAGGGCGGCACAGTTTCGGCTGTATGAGCCCTCCGGGCTTAAGAAAGCAGAGGTCGAGCCCGCAATCCATGGACACCCCTGCCATGTCCTGATGATCTGCGGCCGTTCACCCAAGCGCCTCGATCACCGCCTTGCAGAAGGCGGGCAGGTCGTCGGGTTTGCGGGCGGTGATTACATTGCCGTCCACGACGCATTCGGCATCCACCCAGTTTGCGCCGGCGTTGATCATGTCGTGCTTGATGGCCAGGAAGCTCGTCGCCCGCCGGCCTCGCAGGGCGTCGGTGCAGCAGAGCATCCACCCGCCGTGGCAGATGGCCGCGAGGATTATGTTCGCCTCGGCGCACTGGCGGATGAAGCGGATCATCGTCTCGTGGCGGCGCATGAAATCCGGGCACCAGCCGCCCGGGACGATAACCGCGTCGAAGTCCTTGCCGTTGACGTCCTCGGCGGCAGCGGTCGAAACGCAGGGATAGCCGAGCTTGGACGGGTAGGTCTTGCCCGACTCGGCGGCCAGCAGCGTCACGGCCGCCCCGGCCTCGACGAAGCGGTAGTAGGGATACCATACCTCCAGCTCCTGGTAGTCCTGGTCGAGCATTATGGCGATTTGTTTGCCTTGCAGTGTCATCGATCGCTCCTTTCATCGCGTCCGGACTCCGTCGGGACTCCGGGGACATACTGTTTTTCCTTCTCCGGCTCCTTCTTTGGCCGGCCGGGCCGACCGGGGAGCAGGGACCGGCCGAGCAGGGCTTCGAGTTTCCGCACGAACGGCTTGTCGCCCATCGGACGGCCTGTGTTCTCGTGCAGCCGCATCAGCGAGCCGAAGTCCTTCTCGTCCGCCTTCCGCAGGTGCTCGGCCCACGTGCAGACCCAGTCGGCGATCCGCTCGCTCAGCCAGGCCGTCTCGGCGATGCCGTCGGACTTGCCAGAGACATGGGCAGCGGCGCTCGACCACGGCCAGGCCGACGCGGTCTTCACAAGCCTGGCCTTGACTGGGTTCCGCTCGACGTACCGCACCGCAGCCATCAGGTGTGCGGAATCCATCGGAAACGACGCGAACTGCCCCTGCCACGCCCCTGCGAAAAATGGCCACGCCAGCCTTTGCGGAAGTTCACCCGTCGCGTGTACCGGCGGTGGGCCTCGCCGATGGCCGGGCACAGTGCCTCGGCCGTGGGCGGGACGACGATAAGATGCACGCCTGGGGCGGCATAGCCTTGGCGAAGCCGCCTGGTTTGGCATGAGGCAGTAGCCCCAGATTCGGACCTCGCGTTTGGCGCACCACCCGACCGATCTACTCTCACCTACCGCAATCACCCCTTGACTCCCACCTCCCCGGGCAGTGCAATGTGAGTGCCGAACAGGATTGATGGTGTCCCCAGATTTCCAAACCGAACCCGAAAACTCCCTGGTCCGCTTTACCACGACAAAATCCGCACCTTGGGCCGACAACGCCACACCAATGCATACACACAAACTGGCCGCAACACCGACTAACCTGCTTGAAGTCTTCATATCTTCTATTACTTACTGACCTTAGGACTTCCCTCGCTCCGCTTCACATCGGCCTGGTGGTTCGACACGGCCTCGGACGTCCTCATCGCCCGGTCAAAGAGGCGCAGACCCTTGATGGTGCCACTGAACGACGGCGCCAGCTTCAGCGTGTCCGCCCCATTCACATCCCCACACTTCGGGTCGAAGCGCCCCCAGCCGAACTGGCGTGATTCGCCACCGTCACAGAGCTTGCCGTCCACGAGGAACGTGATGATGTTCGGGCCGCCGTCCACGATGGCGGTGATGTGGTGCGTCTGCCCGTCCTTGAGCAGGCCTGGGGCGCTGGCCCATCGCCCCTTGATTTTGTTGCCGTCGGCGAAGTAAACGTTGAGCGAACCGTCCTTATCGACACCGATCGACATGCCGCGCCCCTGCGCATCCCGGGAATCTATTACGATCTGGCTGGGCTTCTTGTTGTCCTTGAAGCTGATCCAGAAGTCGACCGTGAAGCCACCGCCCTTGGAGAGGTCCGGCAGCTTGGGCATCTTTGCTTCTGCTGCACGCGCCGCCTCGCCTTGGAGGTTCAGCACCAGGCCATCTTCAACAACACGTCCCTCATCCTCGAGCTGTGCCCACATCCCTTCCAGCAGCGTGGGGTCGATCTCGTGAACACGCGCGACCGACTTCTGCGTCTCGGTAATCCAGTATTTGCCGTCCTGCTCGATCAGGTCGGGGTAGCTCATACCCCTGCCCTTGAGGTCGTTGTGGTAGAGCAGGATTTCCGGCTCTGACCAATACATCTTCCCGTCGCGCGCAACGCCTCCAGAGACCCAGACCGGGTTTCGGCCGTAGAACGTCTTACCACTGTGGTTGTGGAACCAGAACAGGTACTTGCCGTTCTTGCAGCGCCAGAGCTTGGGGCAGGCGCGGGGGGTCTTGATCTTGCGCCCGCCCGGCCTGTACGTCATATGCGCCGGCGTGGTCCATGTCCGTCCGCCGTCGTCGCTGTAACACTGGATGGGGTACCCCAGCTTCGTGCGATAGACGAGGTACAAGCGGTCGTCGCCGATCGACACGTGGTTGTGCTCTTCCTGGATCGAACCGAACTGCGGCACCCGCAGGCCGCGCTCGCCGTCCGGTAGCAGTTTCCAGCGGATCTTCGAGACGTCGGGCTCGGTGAGAATGTTGTCGCTGTGCATCATCCAGCCCTCGCCGTTGCCGAGGAAATACCGCCCGAGTTTCGTGAAAGCAAACCTGACCCCGCTGTCGCTGATCTTGGGCTTGTCGATGCCCCAGAAGTGCTGGACCTCACCCTTCCATTGGTTCGCTCGGTCGCACGCGGTGACGCGAACCGGGATGCGGTAGCAATCCTTCGACCAAGTGCGACCCCCATCGTCGGAGTACTTGTAGGCGTACCACCCGTGCGTGTCAGCGCGGATCTTCCGCTTGCTGCCAGGCAGCATATCGATGTTGTCGCCGTTGTAGGTGTAGAAGGCGTAGACCCGGCCGCTGGGCACGACCAGCGGCACGACCCACGACGCCTCCGGCCCGTCCGCCGGCTCGATGTCGATCAACGGCCCCCAGGTCTTGCCCTGGTCCTTGCTGATCGTCGCCACGACATGCTGGCCGCGCTGGCCCTCGCGGCCCTTGCCCGTCGTCAGCACGCACAGCCAGTTGCCGTCCTTCGTGATCGCCACGTAGGGCTGGTCGCAGTAGCCCTCGTCCGGGATCTGGTGCCCCGTCTCGATATGGCGCGGGTCCTGGGCGGGTGATTTCTCATCGGCAGCCCACGCCAGCGGGCCCCCGCAGAGCAGGATCATAGTGAGCAAAACCGGGATGCCGATGTGGTACGTCCGAATGCTCCAATCGCAGGAACTCAATCCAATACTCGCCAGCATGTAAATCCTTTCGCCCGGGATTTCCTGGATAGTTTCTCGGCGACGACCGTCGTCAGCCTTTTTGGCGATTCTATCACCGGTCGTGGGATCGGCAAGCATTGGTCTGGACCGTTCGAGTAGGGAGCCGGGTGTTTGCGGGCAATGATGTCGCCCAGAATGCCCTGTCTGGCGGCGCGCACTGGCGATCCGCGCAGACCTTCACAGTTGCTTTCCCCGCCCCCCGGCAGAGCCGCCCGCCGGCTTGAGGGGTGCTCGGAGAATCAAGTTTCCTATAAGTCATGTTCCTTCTGTTGAGCCGCTGATAGGCGTCGCAGGGATGTGTAGGTGCTGTACATCCTTGATCAACTTTGCCTTCAACTTCTCGTAGGGAAGATCCTGCACGGCAACACCCTCGTCAATGGCCAGGACTGCGGCCGTTCCCGCGCTCTGGCCGAGGATCATGAAGACCGGCTCCATGCGTATCGAACCATATGCAGCGTGCGAAGCCGAAAGGCAGACCGGTACAAGAAGATTCGTGCACTCCTGCCTCTTAGGAACGGTCGAGCATTATGGCGATTTGTTTGCCTTGCAGTGTCATCGGTCGCTCCTTTCATCGCGTCCGGACTTTTCTCCAAACCATCACAACCGATCGCTAACCACCTGTCAATACTGCATATAAAATAGTTCTGACCCGTTTTCCGTTCCGTTTTCCGTTCAATGCCCCTTGAGGCATATTGGTCATCCTGTCCTGTCCGCTTCGATCTTCAGAAGAGACGGCTTGTAGCCGAGCCGCTCAAGCTGCTTCCGGGCGGCAGTGAGCGTGACCTTGCTGAAGAAGGGGAGCTCAAGTACGCCCGAGCGTGAACTAGCGATCGCGAATACGACCTCGATGCCGCTCACATCGGGCTTCGCGCTCACATCCCGGAGCTTCAGGGCATCAGGCAATTTCTTATTGAGCTTTCGACGGAACTCCTCATCTTCGAGGAACAGTTCGGCCGGGACAAGTCCCTGGGCGAAGAGGTGGCTGAGCACCGACGAGGCTCCGTATTTCTTGACGTGAATGAATCGGCTCGGCTCGTAAATATCGCAAAACTCGATCTTGCTATGCGTTGACCCGTGCCGGATCAGTTTGCAGTCAAGGCACGCCCGGTCGGCCTGCCTTCCCGCTACGCGTTGGCTGTATTCGTCCTCCCTCTCGAACAGGTTGGTTTGGCGGTCGAGGAGCATCGGCGGAAGGGTGGTCGAGGAACCGGCGTCGCGGAATTTTTTGTAAGCCGCGTTGATCTGCGTGACGTAGTCGCCCTGGATCTCGTACCACTTCCCCCCGCTCAACAGGAAGACTATATCGTCCTTATGGACCTCGCAGTAGAGGCACCTGTAGGCGTTCCAGTGGCAGTACTCTTGGGTCTGGTCGGTCCGGACGCATATGATCTGCCTGGTCTTTAGGGTCTTGATGGTGAGATCCTGTCTAGCGTTGTTGGAGAGTGAGGCCAGGAAGTTGGGGAGATCGATGTCGTCGAACAGCTCCCCATTCTTGCTGTACCGGAACCCGGAGATCTGCTGCCACTGAACGATATCGGGGACTGCCATCCAGGTTCCTGGCTGGTTCGGGGGCTGGATACTCGCCAGAAGCTGTTTGTCCAGTTCGCTCTGCCGTTTCGGGGCGCGGACCTGGGAGATGTGGTCAATCCAGTCAAATTGCTCTCTGTATCCTTTGTCGGCGTACTTCTTGTAGCAAAGCTCCAGGAAGTCGCCAATGTTCGACAAGTCGGTGGCCACGGTGACGTTGAATGCGTCTCGCCCTGTCACGATCTTGCCGAATGTGCCGGAGTCGGCGGCAACGCCGGCGATGCCCACAATGAGGCTTTGCTCGGGATCGATGGCGAAGTCGGAGGCTACGCCAGCCTTGCTGAGCTGCTCGCTCATGTCCTTGGGGATGGAGGCAATGTTCTTGGAGTCGACTTTGCGCAGTTGGTCCGGGTCGATCGTGTTCAGCGTGCAGAGGAGGCCAAAACGTTCCTCGAAGACGTCCTTGTTCAGGTACTGCCAGCCATTGCCGAACGTGACCGCAAACAGTCTGTGAACCCCGGGCCGGATCTGCACTCGCACGAGCACAACGGCTCGGGCAGAAGCGCCAAAGATGGCATTCCGCGTCTCGGCTGTCAGTCTGCCGCCGAGAAAGCTCTGTAGCCACGATGGTTCATGGTTTGCAGAGTGCCAGTAGTACAGCGTGCCTATATCTTCAATGTCCTCGTGGCCAGGCTCGTTTCTGAAGATTTCCTCGGGATTCTCAATTGCTTCCTTAATCAGGTAGATCGAAAGTTTGGTCTTCTTCGGTTGTCTAGGCATGGTGCGTCTCCTTCTTCTCAGAACCCCAGTTCCTTGAGATGCCCGTTCAGTTCCTTCTCGACGGAGGCGGAAGCTGGGAACACTATCCACAAAGGGGCACGGTCACCTATTTCAGACGCCCGGTCCCGCGTCAAGAAGATTGAATAAGTGACCGTACCCTAGCACCACAGCGCGACTTAATTCATGGATATTTCGGAATACATGACGGCAGTTGATCGACATCGATGCCCATCGCCAGCAACTGGGCGACAGTCGTTTTCGTATGGAATATCCGGGACTGCTGGTTGTGCTTCTGGTAG